>JBKBXU010000178.1:0-9449 GCA_046313675.1 Cytophagaceae bacterium | reverse complement strand
TAAAAATATCAGCAGGAGGCTCCAGATTGGGTTCTTCTCATTTAAAAACCAACCTTAGAAATTTACAACATTTTTCTCCATTACTTGTTGAGTCCGGATCAAGTTCCGGTGTAGGTTCTAATCTGGCTGTGGGATTATTTTATGAAAAAACCATTTCCGATGTTTTTGCCATTTACACCGACCCTTCGGTTTGTTTCTCCAGAAGCAACATTTATATTACTAAGGTTGAAAGACATATGTATGAAAATGAAGATTATCAGTTTGGGTATAATCATCGCATTTCCTCAAAAGCAAGTTTCAGGTTTGGCTATTTAAGCATACCACTTTTAGCAAAGTACACTTTTGCCTATAACCAAGGCTATTATGTCCTGGGAGGTTTTGCAGCAAACTTTGTATTCAAAGGCCGATTATTCTCTGATGAAGAAGTAGTCATGGCATCTTATGCATACAGTGAAGTAGATCATACCGAAGCCGACAGAGTAAAAAATAATGCTAAAATTGATCATTTCTCCCCTATTAGATTTGATTTTATAATTGGAGTTGGAAGATTGGTACGTTTTCTTAGGAGAGATATGTTTATGGAGCTGCGGTACAACTTACCTTTCACAAGAACAAATCTGTACACATCAGATAGTGATTTTTTTGAAAACACCTTTAACAACAACATTTTTTCAAAAGACGGGCAGGAGATTTCCAACCTGGGACGCCCGATCAGGAATTTCAATTTAAGCTCAGTAAATTTTTCAATACGCTATACATTAAAACGCTTCAACCATTAATCACCTCCTAACCTGGATGTAAGTCATAACAGGTAAAATATAACTTTAACAAGCCAAAACAGGACACAAGTCATTACTCAGGATTGTTGACTTGTTTTTTTCCCGAAAAAACTTCCCGACTACATGTACCATTAATGTAATTTATTTCTCTAACCGAAACATTTTTGAATCACCGGTTTTTCTTTTAAAAAATATTAAAGTGATATATTGACTGTTTATCCTACAATACACCCAAAGCATCTAATAACCTATCCTCCCAACAAGCTTACCACGTAAAAGATAACATGCTAAAAAAAATCTCTTTTAGAAAAAAACAATAAGCATAAAAAACATATTTTTGTATAATAATAATCAGTAGTTTATGAGAGCATCCGTCATCCTATTTTTTATCGGTATTTCTATATTTTTTGTTAATGTAGCAAAAAGCCAAACCTATACTCAGGCAGGAGGCAACGGCACCTGGAACCATGCAAGCAATTGGACCAACGATGTTCCGGGTGAGGGAACCACAGCTCATATGAACCATGCGCTGAATCTAACTTCCAACATTGGTATCAATGGAGGCCACTATTACATCAATGCCACCTTAACAGATCAACCGGGGGGAGGAGCCCACAGGCTTACCGTACAGAATGGAACAATAGATTTTTCCGCTAATGCTGTTTTTGAAGGAAACAACAATGTGATAGACAATAATGGAGTCTTAATTATCAGGTCTGGAGCAACAGTCACTATAGGATCCCTCACATTCAGAAACAATTCATATGTTTTGATAGAATCTGGAGGCACTTTGATTGTTAATGGAAATTTAACCAACTGGAACAATAGCGATGATATATATGTACATGGCTTCATTCAAGTTAACGGAACATTAATTGGAAATAATGGATCATCGGTTGAAGGCGATGGCTATATTGTAGCTGATAAAATAGAAACAAATGGAGGAAATACGGGTAGCTTTTTCGGTTCAACAACTCCATGCAATACCGGCCCATGCAATACCAGCACACTTTGTGGATTCTCAAATACGTTAAATGTGGCCACTACTACGGTCTGCTCCGGTTCTTCGGTAATTATTACTGGAACCAGCATCTCTGCCCCTACCTATCGGTGGCAAAGAAGTACCACCTCCAACTCAACCGGATTTACTAATATTGCAGGGGCAACAGGCCAAAATTACACAGCATCTCCTACAGTAAATACCTGGTTCAGGAGAGTAGCAACGTCCGGTGGATGTACAAACATAAGTGCGTCTGTGGCAATCACCGTTGCAACCGCTACAACACCTTCTGTATCTATTGCCCGTACTGCGGGAACAAACCCTATGTGCCAGGGAGCTTCTGTTACGTTTACAGCAACACCTACCAATGGAGGGGCAACACCTGCTTATCAGTGGAGAGTTAACGGAACGAATGTAGGAACAAACAGTCCTACTTTTACAACGACCACACTACCTTCAGGATCTCCGATAATTTCATGTGTAATGACTTCAAATGCTGCCTGCGCAAGTCCTGCAACGGCAACATCGAACAACATTACCATGACCGTAAATCCATCGGTAACACCTTCAGTTACGATTGCCCGCACTGCAGGGACAAATCCTACATGTACAGGAAATTCAGTAACCTTTACAGCAACTCCAACCAATGGAGGAGCAACACCATCGTACCAATGGAGGGTAAATGGAGCGAATGTTGGAACAAACAGCCCTACTTTTACAACGACCACTCTTCCTGCAGGATCTCCGGTAATTTCTTGTAGAATGACATCAAGTTTAACTTGTCCAACAGTTAACCCGGTAACCTCCAATTCTATAACGATGCAAATCATTAACGGAACCGCAGGTACCTGGACAGGCGCAGCAAACAATAACTGGAACAATGCAGCCAACTGGTGCGAAACCGTTCCAACCGCCGACACAGATGTTATAATTAATGCAGGATCAGCCAATAATCCTGTCATCGGTTCCAATGCCATTTGTAGAAATTTAATTATAAATACAGGTGCAACTCTGACCTTACAAAATAACCAAACACTTGATGTGAAAGGAAATTGGGAAAACATCGGAACCTTCACCGGAAATCAGGGAACGGTAGTTTTTTCAGGCGCTTCCAATCAGGAAATAACAGGAAATACAGACTTCCCTCATGTAATAATAAATAAATCCGGCTCTCTAATAGTAAATTCCCCTGTAGTAGTTAACAGAATACTTACACTTACATCAGGAACAATTTCTTCAAACGGAAATCTAACCATCAATTTATCAACAGGTGCGATCAGCAAGGATGGAACAGGAAGCATCAATGGAAACATTACTGCGCAAAAGGACATCAACCGCGACATGAACAGCTACATTAGCGTACCTTTTTCAAATTTAACCGTGAGCGACGTAAACAACACCTTGCCGGTTCTTTCCGGTGCAGGCACAAGGTTATACTGGTATAATGAAGCCGTGGTAAACACCAATAAAAACATAGGATGGGTTGCCATGCAAAATACCAACCTGGCAGCTCCAATCGTAAGAGGAAGAGGATATACCTTAAACTTCCCCTCTCCGCAAGCCTTTTCACTTAGTGGGGATTATAACCATTCTTTTAGTCTGGATACTTTACGATTACATAATACTCCTTCTGGAAATGATAATGCAGATGGATGGCATTTAATCGGAAACCCATACCTTACCACATTGGACTGGAACTCTCCTGACCTATTTTCTGAAAACATAGATGATGCCGTTTATATTTACTCCCAAACTGATGCTACCTCAGGAATCTGGAGGTATTATGTAAGAGACGAAGAAGAAGATGAGGGTATAAATGGCGGAAGCCGTTACATAGGCTCAATGCAAAGCTTTTGGGTCAAATCCAATGTTGCAGGTGAAACCGGAAAACTTTTCCTACCTAGAGGAACAAGGACTACAGAGAGCAATCCTCAAGTTTACAGAAGAGCAAACTTCAGCACCTCACTTAAGTTTTCCTTATCAGACGAGACGTTAACGGACGAGGCCATCATACGGATCAGAGAACATGCAAGCACAGGTTTTGACAAATCCGCAGATGCTGAAAAATTCTTAAACTCGGCCAATAACATTTCCCTGTTTACTGAATTTGATGGAAAAAGATATGCCATCAACAGTTTTAATGACTTTGATGAGCATATGATTATCCCTGTGACGATTTATGCACCCACATCAAACACCTTTACTTTCAAAGCAGACAACATAGAAAAATTTGATGATGAATATGATGTTTTCCTGGAAGATAAAACCAGTAATAAAATGATCAATTTAAGACAAGAGCCTAATTTTACCTTTACTGCATCAAATGGCTTTTTAAGAGATCGTTTTTTTATACATCTTGCGCCGGCATATTCATCAACATCAGAAAGACTGACATCGACCCTGCAAAATTTTGATCAGGATATAAATATCTTTAGCTACCAAAACAACGTTAATGTTAAAACAAACAACCTTTCCGGAGTAGCCGATATTTATGTTTACGATTTACTTGGACATGAGGTAGCAAAGCTAAGCAATGCTTCACTTGAGGAATTAAATACCATTACCATAAGAAGTGCCAACGGTATATATCTGGTTAAGGTAATTTCTCAAAACGGAAACTATACAGGAAAAGTTTATATATCAGAAAATTAATTAAAGTGCATAAAATACTATTAACCAGCTTTTTAATCAATATACTTTTTATACTTTCAGGTTATAAAGTTTCATTTGCGGATATTGGAGAACCCAACTCAACAGGGAACTTCGGAAAGTATGACCCAACTTCATCTTCCGGACCAAACCCTACAGGGGGATTTGGTAAAAATGCCAATCCTTTTGACATGGAATACAACACATCCTCTGGTATAAGCGATGATATATTGGGCAATTTCACACTCCCGTTTCAAAAAGGCTTTAGCATGTTTGGTACAAAGTCCTATGAGCCAACTCCCTTAGACGGCGGCGGGGAAATGATTGTACTAAGCGGAGATGAATTCCCCCCTACGGTTCCTACCCCTATTCCTTTTGATGGAGGAGCAACAGCATTAATTCTCGCTGGTGTAGCTTTAGGCGGGAGGCAGATTTATAAAAGAAAAGCAAACAAAGGAATATAAAATAATTCAGAAAATTCACTCTTTGAAAAAGCATGTTTAATCGACATGCTTTTTTTATGAACACTATTAGACAAATAGATATAATCTAATTGCAGGCTATCCAATTTTTAGCCATCCTGAAATAACAACCTTTTAGATTACCCTTTTTAATAAAAATTATTTACAACCCCAGCTATAGAACTAACATCCATATAACCATGTGAATAGCTTAATGCATTTATCCTTTCACACATCAGAGTTACTTTTGCCAAAAACCAAAACAAGTAACACTCGTATAACAAAAACAGCATTTTACCTACAATTATACACTTTCTATCTAAAAAAAACAAAACAAGAGAAGCTATTTGAAGCTAGACTAACAACATCTATATGATCGCGACAATTCATAAAAAGGGAACTATCAAAGGAAAAGCATATACGAAAACACTAACAACCAGCTTTCTATTAAATATGCTTTTCATTCTTTCTGTTATTAATTTGTCCCATGCGGATATTGGAGAACCTAATTTAACAGGTTTCGGAAGGCAGACAACATCTGCCGGGCCAAATCCTACAGGTGGATTTGGTAAAAATGCCAATCCTTTTGACATGGAATACAACACATCCTCTGGTATAAGCGATGATATTCTAGGGAATTTCACACTTCCATTTCAAAAAGGCTTTAGCATGTTTGGCACAAAATCCTATGAGCCAACTTCCTTAGACGGCGGGGAAATGATTGTTCTAAGCGGAGATGAATTCCCCCCTACGGTTCCTACCCCTATTCCATTGGATGGAGGTGCTACAGCTTTAATTCTTGCCGGTGTAGCTTTGGGTGGAAGGCAGATCTATAAGAAGAAAATTAAACAAAGTGGAATAAATTAATAAACTAATTTTCTACCTATTAAAAAGCATGTTAACCAATATGCTTTTATAAGATCAATTCTTAATTTTGACTATAGAAAACATATAAATATAGATTAAACGACATATTTAACACACTAAAATACCATCTACTTGATAAATTTTAATACATGACAAAAAAAAAATTAAAGCATATAAATAAAATTAACATTCAGGTAATCAAAGGCATCAATTTTTACAACCTTACCTCTTCTTACATTATAAGTTTAATACGATAAACTGAAGTAACCCACACTCGTATAAATAATCATACAATTAGTCTAAGATTTTATAACTTTTATCTAAACAATACAAAAATATGAGAGGCATCATAATTTTATTTTTAAGCATAACACTGGCACTTTCTGCACAAGCAGGTAAAACCGAAATAAACTCCGGCAGAAGTACTTTGAAACTGCGTATGGATAATGGCTCCTTTTATGACGAAACCTTAATACGTTTCAGACAGGAAGCAACGGAAGGGTTCGATAGCAAATATGATGCATATAAAATGAGAAACACCGGCAACTTCCCAAATTTTTACACACATTGGAATGGCATAGACTACGCAATTAACGCTCTTCCCAATTCATATACCAAATTTGAAATTCCACTAAATTTTGAAAGCACGCAATTGTCTACCTTTGAATTAACAGTTACAGAAACAATTGTGTTTCCAGATGAAATAACCATTATCCTACTAGATCATAAAACAGGTTTAGAGCATAATTTAAGAACATCTAATCATATAAATTTTGACTGTTCTCCGACGGACAATAAAGAACGCTTCACCATTGTATTCACCAATACACTTTTGTTTGTTACTGAAGAAAGTCCTGTTGAGGAAGAAAATACAGAAGAAAGTGCTTCAAACAACGAATCAGGAAATAAAAAAGAGTCTGAAGAGGAGGTTATAGAAGATGAAAACCCTATTGAAGAAGGCAATGAGCATGAAGAATCAACCTTACCTGAAAACGAAGAAGAATCTGCGTTAAATGGTGAGAATACAAACGAAGAAAGCGACAGCACAGAAACAAACACAGATGTAGTTATTGAGAATGAAGAAAGCAATGATGGTGAAAATATTGAGGAATATTCATCACAAGAGGAGAACAAAGGAACCGAAAATATAACAGGCCTGCACTTTGAGAATCAGAATGCTAATTTTCACATTACTATGAGAGATCAGAAAATTGAGTGTGAAGTACACGAATCAGCTAACAACTTCGCTTGCGTTCTTTATGATCTAAGAGGAAATACCATCCACCCTTCCTTTTTATCTGACAGATCAGCGTCGTATGATGTTTCAACTTATCAAAACCAGGTGCTTGTTCTGATGATTACGAATGGCGACAAAACAGAAAGAAAAAAACTTTTAATCAACTAAATAGTGAGGGAGCTTAGGCTCCCTTTGCCAATTTACTTCTCTCATGGTAAATACCTTGTAAAAAGTACTTTTACTTTTTATATTTAAAGGTTACTAAAACCAGAGCAATGAAAAAACACCTTATCCTGCTAGTTTCCCTTCTATTGTTGAGCATTCAACTATATGCTCAAGATGAACCTTTAGAAGACGATGATGATGATGAAGACTACAGCATGTATGAAGACTTCGATGCTGCCAGCGGGCAAGCTGCACGACGCTTTGCTCATCCAAAAATTTTCGGGCTTACTCCTGCAAAACTTGTATCTGTTCAATATGACCTAATGGGTGGTAGCAACCTAACCAGCGACTCCTTGTTTCCATACCCACAGGAAACTACTAAAATCAGAGCTACCCATGGTTTACGGATTTTTGCCAACCTTCCGGTAATTTCTCACAATCGCTTGCTCGTAAATATTGGAGGAAGTTACATTCGTACAAATTACATTATGGAGGACCACAACCATCCCTTAGCAAGAGTTCTCAATGAAAACGGACTTACCAGCATGGGGCTAAATACCACTATATTTAAGCCTTTGGATGAAAAGAGGTTTCTGATGGGCTATCTCGCTGGAGATTTGAACGGCGATTACTCATTGAGGAACATTCAAAGTCCAAGACATACCCGACTTACTTGGGTAGCCATGTATGGCAAAAGAGTTCATGACAGATTGCAATTTGCGTTTGGAGCTACGCAGTCATACAGGGCCGGAGAAGTGAATTACTTCCCTGTAATTTTATACAACTACACCAGTGAGAACAGAAAATGGGGTATAGAAGCCCTATTACCTGCCAGAGCACATTTCAGAAGAACATTTAATACCAGGAATATCCTTCTCCTGGGTTTTGAACTGGAAGGGCAAACATACCGCTTAAACGATCCGAAGAACAGGTTTCCTGATAGAAACGTACTACCAGCAGGCCATATGCCACATTATGATCCGAACAACCTTGAGCTTAGACGATCAGAAATCCGTCTCAGGGCTGTATATGAAAAAGCGATCACAGACTTTATTTGGGTGTCGGGACAGTTTGGCTATGTTATTAATTATCGCTTTGATGTGGACAGTGGAAACTTTTTCAGAGGTTTCTTTGGTGACCAACCTTATGTTATGCAAAACCGATTAAGAAATCCACTATATTTCAATATCAGCTTAAACCTTGTCAGCCCGTAAGTATAAATAAATTATTTAGCAAACCCTGATAGGGTTCATAGAATTAGAACCAAGGTGCAAATAGAAAAGGCTTTTACAATATTTTAAATCCTGTTAGGCCTTAACTTCGTTAGCGGGTACACAAAACTAGTGTTGTTTCTGGTTCATGGTCAACAGTCCACAGCAAACTTATTACATACGCCATACACCTTGCCCCTTATGCCTAAAAAATTTATATTTTTCTGGCACTTCAATCCCGTTTTTAAGGGCACAAACGCATGCGTTAAATCTTTTCCACTTACGCCTTATGCCTTACTACTTATGCCTGGAAAAATTGAATTATTTCTTCTCCAACCTGGTCCAGGTATCCGTACGGCCTATCATAGAAACCCCAATATACCCACGTACTTCCAGGGTGTTATCGTTCTTCATTTTGATTGTACAACTATACGTACTCCCATTTTCAGGGTCGTAGATGGTACCATCTTCCCAGGTATTATTACCTTTATAAGCAAAGTCTTTTAAAATCCGGTATCCAAGTAGTGGAGTATTGCGCATAGATTCGTCAGGATTATTTTTATCGGTTTTAGCCACACCTTTTTCATCTTTAGGTTCTTTCAGCCAAACTATTTTTCCATAATACTTCTCCCCTATTTTGGTGATTTTCACTTTTGCTTTACCATTTCCTGGCTCCCATACTCCTATAAGAGCATCGCCATCCTCTGATTGATTAATGAATGATGATAAGGAAAATATAAGTAAAAGACTAAGCGCAAAGGCGGGTATAAATTTAAGTAATGTTTTCATAGTTCAGTCTGGGTTTTAATAAAAAGTAATCAAGATTTATGCCATTATTTGCTGACGTCAAGCAAGAATACAATATCTCCCTTCAACGTAATATCTTCTTCATATTCTTCTTTGAGATTTGCATCCAATACAAAGTACAAATTTTTAGCTGTTTTAAGTTCCGGAAGGGCTGCTTTTTCTGCCACACCGAGGGATACTTCCGATGCTCCTGTTGGAACTGGTGATTGCATTGCTACAGAAGTAAGTGCAGCCTCTCCTCCTACCAATTGCACAACCAGACTTTGGAAAAAG
>JBKBXU010000177.1:0-9452 GCA_046313675.1 Cytophagaceae bacterium | reverse complement strand
CAATAAAATCCTGAAGCATCCCAGAGGATATGAAGACTATATTTCCCTTTTATTTTTCAATTCCATAACAACATGCTTTGATGCCCACAGTCATTTTATGTCAAAAGAAGTCTGGAAAAGCTTCAGAGCAGATATTTCAAAAGAAACAGACTCCTTTGGCTTCAGTCTGGAAGAGGATAATAACGGAAATATAATCATTGCTAATATTGTTCCGGGAGGTCCGGCATGGAAAAGCAATGAGCTTCATAAAGGCGATGTAATAATGCAGGTTTCCTGGGAAAACGGAGCTTATGAAGAACTGCTTGGATCTGATTTGGAAGAGGTGGAATACCTATTACAAAACACCATTTCTTCGGAGGCTAGTTTTAAGACCAGAAAAAAAAATGGCTTGATAAATAACGTAACCCTGATTAAAGAAAAGCTGGAGGACGATGAAAATATAGTCAAAAGCTTTATTCTGGAAGGAGAGCATAAAATTGGCTTCATTTCACTTCCTGGTTTCTATACAGAATGGGAAAACTTGTCAGGTCTGGGTTGTGCTAATGATGTAGCTAAAGAAATCATAAAGCTCAAAAAAGAAGGGATAGAAGGACTAATCCTTGATTTGCGCTATAACGGTGGAGGTTCTTTGGAAGAAAGCCTGAATCTGGCAGGAATATTTATAGATGAAGGCCCGCTTTTCATTCTAAAAGAAAGAGATGAAAAACCGAAACTGGTTAAGGACATGAACAGGGGCACTATTTATGACGGCCCTTTATTAGTTATGGTAAACGGGGAAAGCGCTTCAGCATCTGAACTTGTTGCTGCTACACTTCAGGATTATAACCGGGCAATTATAACGGGAAGCCAAACTTTCGGAAAAGCAACAGGGCAAGCCATTATTCCCCTCGACACAAACGCAGCGAACCTTGCAAACTTCACCTCCCCTTATGGTTTAGCCTCCACAACCGTCTACAAATTATACAGAATTACGGGTGCAAGTAATCAGGCCAGAGGGCTGACTCCTGATATCACGATTCCTGATCATTCATATTTATCAGAAAGTGGTGAAAGTAAGCTTTTTAATGCGTTTCATAACGACTCTGTTGCAAAAAAAGTATACTATAAAAAACTACCACCGCTTCCTGTAAAACAGCTTTCCGAAAACAGCCTGGAACGAATAAGAAACAATCCGGGATTTCAACCTAGCAATTTCCCCAAAGAAAACTACCAGGATTTTCCACTTTACATTTCAGGCTATCTTGAAAGAATAAACACCATAAAAAACTTCTACCAGGAAGTAGAAACGGCTCCACAAAAAACAACTATTTATAAAATAACCAACCTTATTGCCGATCAGGAAAGGATGATGATTGATGTATATGGGGGAATCTTAAATAAAAATCGGATCGATGGCTTACTTTCCGACATAACTCTGGAAGAATCTTATAATATCTTATGCGATTATATAAAAATGAAATAATAAAAACCGATCAATGATGAAAAAGCTACTTACCCAAATCACCCTAATATTCCTTTTTATCACTTGTTTTCAACAGGGATATGCGCAGCAAACAGGCAATGCAGGAGCATACATGACACAAATAAGTGAAAATCATAGAGATATAACAAAGGACTTTCTTAGTTATACAAGTGCTGTAGCACATAATAAAAGTGCCAGAAAAATAGAAAACCGTCGGCAGAAAATGATGCAGACCATTCAGGACGCTATAAAAAACATAAGGAACTTAAAGCCCTATGGAGAAGATGCATCGTTAAGAGATTCTGCCGTTTCTTACTTGAAAATGACTTATATAATCCTTAATGAAGATTATGGCAAAATAATGGATTTGGAGGATGTGGCTGAACAATCCTACGATGCCATGGAAGCATATATGTTGGCACAGGAAATAGCCAATGAAAAAATCAAGGAGGCTCAGGAAAATCTAAACTTAACTGAAAAAGCGTTTGCCGCATCGCATAATGTAAACCTTATAGAAAGTTCTGATGATAAACTTTCTCAAAAGATGGAGCAGACCGGAAAGGTCAACAGATACCACAGAGAAATATATCTTATATTTTTTAAAAGCTATAAACAAGAATTATACCTGCTTGATGCAATTAATGAAAAGAATATAAATGCCATTGAACAGAACAAAAATGCACTGTTGAAATATGCGCAGGAAGGCATCGACAAAATAGTAAAATTGCAGGCCTTTAATGCAGACAATTCCTTGTTAATAGCCTGCAAACAATTGCTTGAGTTCCATCGCGATGAATGCAATAAAATGTCAAATATAACAGATTATTTTATTAAAGATGAAGAATTTCATAAGCTAAAAAAGGCATTTGAAAGTAAAAAAGCCTCTGACAGAACTAAGGAAGATGTGGCCAAGTACAACAAAGCCATTGAGGATTTAAACAAAGCTGTAAACGTTTTTAATACAACCAACAACGACCTTAACAACAAAAGGAGCAAATTAATAGGCAATTGGAATAAAGCATCTCAAAACTTCCTGGCTAAGCATACACCAAAGTCAAGATAACAACAAATTAATAGAGCCTTGACTCAAGGACAATTTAATATATACAATGGTATGTAATACTCACTACAGGGTGTTACATACCAATAATTGACAAGCTATATTCACTACTCCTGTCTATAAATCGTGTCCACCCACAGCAATAACCTGCAGTAGCTCTGCTTCATAACCGGATTCACGGACAATCTTTATCACCATTTCTGGGGTAATTTCATCTCCGGAAACATTCAGAATATGTTCCGGACTATCGACATCAAGTTTCCATTTACTGATCATTTCTTCCCGATCCAATAAAGGCATAAGGCCGGCCAGGGCTCTTTTTGAATCTATATCGGTTTTAAATTTCAATACTTTCATGCTATGTAAATCTTTCCTTTCTAACAGTTAAGGTATTATTTTGTTATCAGAAGAAAGTCTGAGGCTCTTACATTGGAGATAAAAGTGGTTGACCTGAGAATTAAAAGCCTTGGCCTTTTGGTAGGGCCACGAGTTTTTCAAAATCAAACATGGCTGGAAGGGTTAAAAAGCAACAGCAAGAGAATACTACAACAGATTTATTGCTGTTGTAGTATTCTCTTGCTGTTTTTGTAGCCCGTAGGGGAATCGAACCCCTGTTACCAGGATGAAAACCTGGCGTCCTAACCCCTAGACGAACGGGCCATAATTTATCCTATCAAGAAGACTTTTTATGGTCTGAAAAAGTTCAAAACAATCGTTTTTGCTATCCTTTTCCTTTAACGTGGCGCAAAGGTAGGGACTGTATTTATATTTACAAAACAAATCATAAAAAAAATTATTCATTTCTTTAAAAAGATATTTTTAGGAAAATACGTTGACTTTGCTGGCTACTTATTGTAAGTTTGCTGGCTCTATTTTCCAATTAAAATAATTTTTAAAACTATGGGCAAAATCAAAGTTGGCATAAACGGATTTGGCAGAATCGGGAGATTAGTATTTCGTGCTGCCATTGAAAGACAAGATATTCAAATTGTAGGTATCAATGACCTTATTGATGTAGAATACATGTCATACATGTTAAAATATGACTCTACACATGGAAGATTCCAAGGAACTGTAGAAGTAAAAGACGGAAAGCTTGTCGTAAACGGACAAAGCATTCGTGTTACTGCAGAGAAAGATCCTGCTAACCTTAAGTGGGGTGATGTAGGTGCTGAATACATAGTTGAATCTACCGGCTTATTCCTTACACAGGACTCTGCACAAAAGCATATCCAGGCCGGAGCTAAAAGAGTAATCTTGTCTGCTCCTGCAAAAGACGACACCCCTACTTTTGTAATGGGTGTGAATACCAATAAATATAAAAAAGAAATGAGCATTGTTTCCAATGCCTCATGTACAACCAACTGTCTTGCACCAATTGCCAAAGTATTAAATGACAAATTTGGCATTGTAGAAGGCTTAATGACAACTGTACATGCTGTAACGGCAACTCAGAAAACCGTTGACGGCCCTTCTATGAAGGACTGGAGAGGTGGACGCGGTGCTTATCAGAACATCATCCCTTCTTCTACAGGTGCTGCTAAAGCAGTAGGCCTTGTTATTCCTGAACTTAAAGGAAAACTTACAGGAATGGCATTCAGGGTTCCTACTCCGGACGTTTCCGTAGTTGACCTTACCTGCCGTATTCAGAAAGGCGCTTCTTACGAAGAAGTTAAAAAAGCTATGAAAGAAGCTTCTGAAGGTGAATTAAAAGGAATTCTTGGTTATACAGAGGACGAAGTAGTATCAAACGACTTCCTTGGCGATGCAAGAACTTCTATTTTTGATGCTAAAGCAGGAATATCACTTAATGACAACTTCATAAAAGTGGTATCCTGGTATGACAATGAGTGGGGTTATTCAAACAAACTTGTTGACCTACTAATCTTCATGGACACAGTTAAATAATAACAATTAGGTTTAGTGCAAATAAAAAAACCTCTTAAATTCTAAGAGGTTTTTTTATGTTCTAAAGCTACATATACCTAGTAAAGCAAATCATAATCTTCATCAACTGATCCTGAAGTCTTTGGCACCGTAAGGTCTTCCTTCTTATAACTTCTAACCTTTTCGTCCAACCTGTGCTTTTGCTTCAAATGATGCCTGAAATGCATCTCTATAAGTTTATACCATTCCAGAGCATTTAACATTCCCAATGATGGATTTTCAGTTTTAAAGGACAAGTCAGATTTATCAATTTCCTTGGCCAATTGATTCATCAATTTAATAAAACGGAAAAGGTCATCCTTTATCTGTACGGGATTGCCAGGCTGAGCAGGTTCATAATTGGTAGCATTCTTTCCTTTAAACTTAAATGGCGGAAAACTACCTGTCATAAAAAACCACATGCCTTTTACCTTCTTTCCCCCCTTCGTTGCTCCATTTTTTTTCTCCAGGCAATTTCTTATTTCCCGGACATGAAAGTTCTGCGTTCCAAAAATAAGATGATCGTAAAGCTGTCCAATGGACCATTCATTTTCAGACTCCTTCTGCTTAAACTGATTGATCCCATAGTAATCAAGTTCCTTAAGCAGGTATTTCGCAGTCTCCACAAATTCTTTGTAGATTTTTTCAGCCGATTTCATTAATTATTTTTATGCAAGTGATAACATGCCAAATATAAAAAAAAATATCTCTGTTAAACCAAAGATTTAACAGAGATATTTGTTACCAAATAGTTAATATATGAAATATTCTTTACCCTGATAAGTTTCCTTGCTGTTGGCACTCTCCAACATCTCCTTATCTACGTTCAAAGTAAAGACATCTTTTTCTTCATTTAAAACAAAAGCTTCATAAGGAACGGCAAATTGCTTCTCTCCTATTTCAGGGTTGGCTCTGTACGACAGAACACCATAAGCTATTTTACCTGTTTCAGGATCCAATAAAAAATCCCTTACACATCCTAATTCTACTCCTTCAGGAGTAACTACTTTATCTCCAATTATTGTCCTTGCTGTAAGGATATTATCTTCATTAATCATACCCACATTCCGTTTAAAATCCCTTCTATTAATCCAACCTGCTCTAAGCAGAGATTGTTTATATAAAATTTAAAATTACCGGCCACAAAGTCATTGTCAAAACATACACCCTGGTAATTAAACTTTATTTATTTGCAAAAACTACTCCATTTCCATCTGCTCTTCGGTCGGCTCCAGGTTATGATAAACCTTCTGAACATCATCGTCATCTTCCAGGTTATCAATAAGTTTGTTAATTTTATAAAATACGTCGTTATCGACTTTCACAAAGGTGGTTGGAATACGCCTGAGTTCTGCATTTTCAACATTTACCGCAAGTTTGTCCAATGCCTTTTGAATATTTCCAAAATCCTCCATAGCACTAACAACTGTAATATATCCATCCTCTACTTCCACCTCGTGTGCTCCGGCATCAATCATTTCAAGCGTAAAAGTATCTTCATCAAAGCCTTCAGGTTTAAGAATTGTAAAAATGCCTTTCCGGTCGAAAATAAATTCCAGAGAACCCTTGGTACTCAAGCTACCTCCCGCCTTTGTAAAAAAAGATCGTACATTTTGTAAGGTTCGGTTAAGGTTATCCGTCATACATTCCACGTAGACCGCCACGCCTGAAGGCCCATATCCCTCGTAGGTGATCTCTGTATAATCTGTACCATCGTTTCCTGAGCCCTTCTTCACGGCTCGCTCTATGTTGTCTTTGGGTACGTTTGCTCCCCGGGCGTTCTGAATGGCAAGACGCAACCTGGAATTAGATGCAGGATCCTCGCCACCTTCTTTTGCAGCAATGCTTATTTCTTTGATAAGTTTGGTAAAAAGCTTTCCCCGTTTATTGTCAACTGCAGCTTTTCTGTGCTTAATATTCGCCCATTTACTATGTCCTGCCATATAATGTGTATGTTTTCTGCTTCAAGAATGTAAAAATAATGAATACATCTGATTGAAGGAATTATGAATAAGAAATTTATTAATAGTAACACAAGAGAGGTAGCAACAGTAAAGAGAGCACATGCCTTACCCAAAGCCAATATTAATAACAATAAAAATTCTCGCTCTCCGCACTCCACTCCCGATCCATTACAGTTTTCGCTCTCCACACTCTTTTTAAAGCTGCCCTACCACTCCTACACCAAACAACGCAAAGTCATACTTAACCGGGTCTTCAGGATCAAATTTCTTAAGGTTCTCTGTCAGCTCTACGGCTGTTAGAAAGTCTGTCTGCTTTCTCTGTATCAAACCCAGCTGGCGGGCCACCCTGTCCACATGCACATCGCATGGACAAATCAACTGAGATGGCTTAATTTTATCCCATATACCAAAATCTACTCCTTTATTGTCTTTACGCACCATCCACCGAAGGAACATGTTCAGACGCTTGCAGGCGGAATTCCTTGCAGGCGTGGAAATGTGTTTTTTTGTCCGGGAAGGAGCCTCCTCAAGGCTGAAAAAAAGTTTGTGAAACCCTACCAACCCCGGCCCAATGTTTGGATCACTATCCTTCATTCCATACACAAAAGCCTCTTCCAGAGACTCATGCTTACTGTAAAAATCTTTAAAGAAATGAATAAAATAGAGTGTATCTACATCATTAAATGTGCGGTGTTTAAATCTTAAAAGAGGCTTAAGATCTTCATCGGAATGGTTTAGAATAAAATCGTAGGGAGCATTGTCCATATACCGGATCAATTCTCTGCATTTATTAATGATGGTTACCCTCTGTCCCCAGGCGAGCACAGCTGACCATAGGCCCATAATTTCAATATCCTGCTTCAGAGTGAAACTATGAGGTATGCACACAGGGTCATTGTCAATAAATTCACTGGTATTAAACCGTAGGTATTGCTCCTCCAGAAAATCCCTGAGCTCCTGAAAATTCATACGCTTTTATGGAACAAAGACTAACTGAACCCTGGTTTTCTTATCGGTAGGGGACAATTTCTGAAATGCCTTTTTAGATATTTTAATCAGAACCTTTTCATTGGCAACTGTATTTGGAAGTGTGCCTATTACCCGTACATATATGGTCTGCCCGTTGGCTTCATTGGTAACCATAATTATGGTACCCACAGGTGCGTATTTGTGAAATGCCAGGTATTTTGGCGAATCAGAATCGTCTTCTATAAGTTCGGCAATGCCTGATTCAGTAATTTTTTCTCCGGGCTTCCATTGAGGAAGGGGCATTCCGGAAGTTTTAGGACTTGCTTCAGGCTTTTTTTCAACCTTTGGCGCTTCTTCTTTAGCCTCAACCGCTACTGCAGTAGCAGGCTTTACCTCTCCCACCACAGGAATTACCAGGACCTGTCCGATTTTTAAATCATTTTGATCCAATCCCGAATTTGCTTTCTTCAAATCATCTACGGATACGTTATACATTCTTGAAAGAGAATACAATGTTTCCTTAGCTTGCAGCTCATGGGTCTTTCCGGTAGCAGCAGTTGTAGTGGCTACAGGCTCTTTATAAGTACCAATGGGAATCCTCAGCAACTGATTTATCTGCAAGCCGTTCTCCACGTCAGGATTTTCTTTTTTAATTTCATCTACAGAAACATTATACCGCCTGGACAAAGCAAACAGCGTTTCTTTGGGATCAACTTTATGAATCACAAAGATACGGCCACCTTTCTTTTCTATTCCTGTAGAATCCAACACAGAAGCTTGAGAGGTGAAGGCAAACAATAATGCTACAAAAGTAATGGTAAAATATCTGTACATGTCTTAAATATTAAGTATATTCAATTTAGTTTTTTCAGCGATATATATCAAAGCATTTTCATAAATAAAAAAAGTATCTGCCGAAATTCCGGTTAAATTTTCCGCAAGAATTTCCCTGGCAAAAATTTCATTCGTTTCCGTCAGGACAAGCAAATTTAGAGACAATTTTTCTCCCTGTTTCTTATGGTAACTGATGATTACCAGACCTGCAAATTCCAGGTAATCTATGGCAAACACGCAATCATCCTTAATGTATTTTTTTATATAGCCTGAAACAATGTTATAATACTCACTACCTTCCGGATAATGCGATGGAAAGGTCATTCGACCTCTATCATTCACTTTCTGATCATAACTAACGTTCTCAAGTACATTTCCTGATATACTATCAAGAAAAAACCTCTCCTCAGAACCTGTCTTTGTCGCCTCAATAGCATTCCCGGACATTCCGGAGTATACAAGATCATCCTTACGCCAGCGCAGTTTACCAGTTTGAGCAGATACTGCAAAGATTCCTTTATGTCCCGGATTTTCCTTATCTCCAAAACCATGAAGTACCAAAACCTCCTCCTGAACAGATTCCATACCTATCCACCATTTGTTTTCCAGGCCATCCACACCTTTCCACAGAGTTTTCCCTGTTAAAACATCAATGGCATAAAACGACGTTTCCCGTTCGTCAGCATTCCTGGTCTCAACAAATAGGTTAGTTTCTGAGGGGCTGGGAAGCAGGCGCCAAATCTGTCCGGAGAAAGTAATTGTAAGGGGATTATATTTTTGTTGTATCAAACTTCTATTTATGCTAATTTTCACAAAATTAATTTTTAATAACTCAGGGAAAAAATGAAAACTTCCTATAAAAAAATTTTCAGACGCTTTTTACTGCTTCTGGCACCCATAATCCTGCTTGCATCCATTGCAGGCACAGGTCAGCAAAGCAGAAAAAAAGTTTTCATAATGGAAATCCGTAAAGAAATTGATCCTCGAATGAGTCGCTATGTGGAACTGGCATTGGATGATGCCAAAGAACAGGCTGTCGATCTTGTAATCATTGATATGGACACCTATGGAGGTGCAGTAAATGATGCAGACAAGATCCGAACACTACTGCTGGACTTTGAAACACCTATATATGTTTTCATAAATAAAAACGCTGCTTCTGCAGGTGCTTTGATTTCCATAGCCTGCGATAGTATCTATATGGCTCCCGGATCAAACATTGGGGCGGCCACTGTGG
>JBKBXU010000176.1:0-9454 GCA_046313675.1 Cytophagaceae bacterium | reverse complement strand
ATGAATAAAACAGCATTGTCGGATTTCCTTTCATTTAATAAAATTCTTTAAAAGCAAAAAGCTCTAAACCATTAGAGCTTTTTGCTTTTAAAATTTAGCATTAAACATTTAAAATTTTATCTAACGATCGTCATCTTCTCCTTTATCAGTGAATCCTTACCATTTGACAGATGCAGGTGATACGTGCCCGGATTAAGTTGATCCGTAGGCAGGGTAAGCATGATGGAGCCCTGTACTACAACTCCCGACATCATTAGCCTTTTGAAGCAATGAGATAAGTTTACTGAGATTTTTTAGAGATGTTTTGAATTAAAGAGTCTAAACCCTTATCTTTCAATCTTTATTTGGAAATCCTTTTAAATGAAAATCCATAAACCAGCTTCAGCCCCTCGTCAATTTTATCAAGATAATGCCAGTTCATCTTCAGCGCAGAAGAAGGCTCCGGCACAAATGATGGGGCTTCCTGAGAAGGAAGAACTTCAGATGAAACCCGATCCATTACAGTTTGTGCAAGTTGCGGATGAAGAAGAGTTGCAAATGAAGAAAAAGCCTATGCAGATGATGGGTTATGATGATGAGGAGAAAGTTCAAATGAAACCCATGCAATTAATGGGTTATGATGAAGAAGAGGAGCTCCAGATGAAGCCTATGCAAATGCAAGGAATTGAAGAGGAAGAAGTGCAGATGAAGCTGAAACCTATGCAATTTCATTCGGCAGAACCCGAGAAGGTTCAGATGAAAAGCGACACCTCTACCAAAATGCCGGAAAATGTTCAGGCAAAAATGGAGAGTTCTTTTGGGGCCGATTTTTCCAATGTGAACATTCATGTAGGGGAGCAGGCGAGTTCGGTAGGCGCTTTGGCCTATGCCCAAGGCAATGATATTCACTTCGCCCCGGGCCAGTACAATCCCGAAACGCAAAGCGGACAGGAGTTATTGGGGCATGAACTGACCCACGTGGTTCAGCAAAGACAAGGACGGGTACAAGCCACTACCCAGGCCAAAGGTTTGGCTGTTAATGACGACCCTGCTTTGGAGCAGGAAGCCGATGAGATGGGTAGGAAGGCGGCGAGTGGGGAGCAGTTCGATTCTGCTAATAATACTTCAGGTAGTTCTACTTCGTTAGGCATACAGAAAAAAGGAGATGGTAAGGGTAAAGAAAGGATGGCTACGGGGGTGTGGGTTCATTTATCATCTGGAGAAGAAGTAGATTTAGGCGATGGCGACGGTACACCTGAAAGGGCAATGATGGAATTTGGGTGGGGAGAGAGAATTAACTTTGATTCGTTGTTAAATAATCCAGAGTATTCAAAGATGGGGACGGATCTCGCAGATTTTTTCAGAAGAGATACAAGAAAAATAAATACCCCGGATAACGATTCTGAAACAGATATTGGACAAGATACTGGTAGTTTTTTTGAAAACCTTAAAAGTCTATTGTCAGGAGATGCAGGAATTGTTATTTATGGTACTGGTGAAGGCAAAGGGAGTATTGAAATGGGATCAAAAAGAAATGGTGAGAAAACAGTAAAAGTACTTGATTTAGGCGACCCGGAAAATGTTTTTAGTATTCTTCAATTACGAAATACAGGTGCTACAAAAGGGGCTTATGATAGTTTAGCACATGTCTTAACAGATCATCATCCTATTCATAAATTAAAGATTAGAATGGATGAAAATACAGAGTATAAATATTATGAAAAGTCAAAGCGGTTTACAGATGTAGAAGGAAATACTTTATATTATAGCCCTTTTGAGTCCGAAGAAAGTAAAAAGAAGAATGGGGGACGGGTAACTTTATTTAAGACCCTTATTTATAGGGATAAAAAAACAGGGAATATTACAGGTTATGGAATTGAAATTATTCCAGCTGAAAATATAGTAGAAAAATAGCAAAGAAGAATGAGATTAGGATTTTGTTTATTAGGAATAATATTAATGTTTTCTTGTAATGATAGAGGTTCAACAGTAATATACACTGATGGTACTCCTCCTATCGATTCAAGTACAGCCTTTATGATAACTTTTGATGAAGATGGAAACGTGAAGGAGCGTTATGTCAATAAAAAACATTTTGATGTTGGCAATTTGGAAGCTGTAATTAATGGCCTTAATGATAGTTGTTTTTATGAATTTAAAACTAATGAAGGTGTAGGCAAAAAACATAGAGTTTTTAAGCACCTTTATAGAAATGAAAGTTTTAGGGTTGAGATCGAAAATGATAGTGTGTCTGTAGGGGACGCTTTCAAAGCTTATTTAGACTTATTGGATGATGAAATTACCTTTTTTGTTGAAGGGGGAGAAGATTATAAAAAAGAAGAAACGAATGAAGCAGGGATAAGAAGTATCGTTTTCTCCAAGAAAGAAAATTCAGATGGTTTAAAATCTTTCAAAGGTTATATAATGGAAAAGGGGCGCAAAATTCCATTTAACTATAATTATGTCGTAGATTAATTTGCCAGGCGACTTGGTGTGAGGAAAACCACCTCGATTTACAGGCGGAATTTATGGGTTCAGTTGCAAGGATTCAATTTTTTCTCATAAAAGGATTTTAATCAAGACGTTTCTACTTTCACACTCCGCTCTCACTCTGCATATGGATCCCGGAACAGGTCCGGGAAACAGGTTAATGGGAAGTTTTTAGGTAGTGGCTGGAGGCAGTATGCTGCTTGCTAAAGGTCTTAAAGTCGTCTTATGGTTTCACGAAGGCCACTAAAAAAAATACGATGATCCGCTGAAGCGGATGCACGAAGGAAGCCGGATCCTGGCCCTTACCGTCATTGCGAGGCTTTAAAGGGCATGAGCTTAGGCAAGCCGCGGCAATCTCCCCGATCGGAGAATTATTTCCGTTTACTGATCATATGGGAAATTAATTTCTCAAAGTTTTTATTCCTGTTGGATCAGGCTGGCTCACCTAAATTATGGGAGCTGCCTAAGGCTGAGGGGTATTTACTCCACTCTCAAACTCCGAACTCACTCTGTTTATTCCCGCGGATTCTAGCTCCAATCGCAGACTTCAAAATTTATTTCGATAAAATGCTTGGTTTTTAAAAGTATAGCCATGAAATTTAATGCTTTTAAAAACTCCAGAGTCCTCTTGGGGAGAGACTCTGGAGCGGAGGAAAAACCCAATCCATCTACTGGAACCTTCTATTTGAGTTTTTATAAGCCGATTAAAAATATTAAAATATATGTTACTAATAGTTTAGGTGTTCACGTTGTAGAGAATGAAGTTTTTGATGTAGAAGAAGTTGTGTTAAATCTGAATGATGTTGCCTCTGGTATTTATATACTTAGACTTGATATAGGAGATTCTTCTGAGTTTGTTAAATTAATTAGAAATTAATTTTAATATAATAAATGAAAGCTATTAGTTGCTAAATAAATCGTTATTTTGAATAAAGACATAATTTCACCTAAATAATAAAAATATATGAGGGTTAATTTTACGATATTACAGTTGTTTTTCTTGTTTTCTTTTATAGGTTATATATTATCAAATAATATTTTGTATGCTCAAATTGTAACTGAAGATAAAGGGGTTATTGGTGAGGCGTATGGGCATAACGAAAGTTACGTTATTAAATTAGATGTAGACGATATTAGTCGTTTTCGTATTGAACAAGTCCATAGGAGTCCTCAATTTCCTCCCGCCGAAGATCATATTAGTATCATTCCTATTAATAATTCAGCCTTTGTTGTGGCTCCTAATGGTTCTGTGGGTGAGCCGGATAACTTGGGACAAGGCACCATTATTTCAAACGAAAAAAGTTTTTATAGTCAGGATGGAATTTTTGGAAACATACGTGAGTTTAGTGAGCCAAATGAAGGTTATAGTGTCTGGCCTACAAACCACACAGGCCATGTTGGGCTAAAGTTTTCAAAAGATGGTAACATTTATTATGGGTGGCTTTATATCTATGTTTCAACTGACTTACAGATGTTTACTATCTACTCCTACGCCTACGAATCCCGTCCTGGAGTTTCCATCCGTGCCGGTGCTACTGAAAATACCGAAGCAGCGACCCATGTTAGCCTTGCTGATGTTGGTAACAACCGCAATGCTTCGGATATGCAGGTTTCTTTTACCGCAGCTGAGAATGAAGAAGGCATAGATCACTACAGAATATTTGTAGTACCTGCCGGAGCAACGTTTGGGCTTGCTCAGGCACAGCAAGTAGAAGCAGGAAGGTATCAGGAAAGAAGTGTTACCGGAAGTAATCAGGAGTTTACTTTGTCCGCAGAACTTTTAGATGTCAATGGTAATGCCATTGCCAATGGGGTGGCATATCAGGTGTATGTTATGTCTTATGGAGAAAATACACACAGCGACAATCTTTCTGAAGCAAGCGAAGAAATTACTTTAATGTCTCCAACTCTTGCGGTAAGTAATTTAACTGCGGAAGAAGATAATGGCCAGGTACGTTTAACGTTTGATGCAGCTTCTGATGAAACAGGAGTTGCTTCGTACAGAATATTTGTAGTTCCCGCAGCCAATGCAGGTACATTTAACCTTGAAACGGCGGAAGGGCTTCCCTCTTCTCGTTATGAAGAAGTGAGTGTTGATGGTAATGATAAAGATGTTTTTTTGAGGACAAGCCTTCGTGACTCAGAAGGTGAATATCTGGCAGGAGGGGAAAACTATGTGGTTTTTGTAATGTCCGTTGGCGGTACAGGTTACCATAATGCACTATCAGACCCAAGTGCTTCTTTTGAGAAGGAAGTAGGATTTGCAGAGGTAGAAGCCGTAAGCACTGTCACAGGAGTGGAAGAAATCGGCAGAGTCCGTGTTACCTTTACTGCCGCATCTGACGAAGCAGGCATAGAAAGCTACAGAATATTTGTCGTGCCTGCTGCAGAAGCAAATGCGTTTGATGTTGAAAGAGCCGAAACAATATCATCGGAAATGTACCAGGAGGTAAGCCCAACAGGAGGAAATCATAACCTGCTTCTAAGGACCGCAATTAGAGATACTGAAGGGGAGGTACTGGCAGTAGGTGTAGAATATGTTATTTTTGTAATGTCTGTACCGGAAGAGGATTACCTTGCGTCCCTTTCCGAAGGCAGTGGAGAATTTACCATGCAAACAGTCATCTCGGGCAACAGTGCCATAGTGGTCAACAACAAAGATTTTTACGTATACGACAAAGAGCTTTACATAAACAATATGCCGCTATCGGGTACGGTAAAAGTTCTTAACTCAGCCGGACAGCCCTTGTCAGAATATGCTGTGTCCAGAGGAGATAACCGGATCAACTTGTCAGGTGTACAGGATGGTTTATTGATCATCATGCTGCAAGGTGGGGAAAGTGTACAGACGA
Source organism: Cytophagaceae bacterium (assembly GCA_046313675.1). Lineage (GTDB taxonomy): Bacteria > Bacteroidota > Bacteroidia > Cytophagales > Cytophagaceae > JBKBXU01. Next base: position 4,133 of record JBKBXU010000176.1, on the reverse strand, counting down.
TAAAGGTTATAAAGTAATTCTGAGTTTATTTTAATCATAAAGAGCTTGCACGGAGGTGTAAGCTTTTTTTTTCTTTTAACCACGGAGAAACACAGAGTTTAACACGGAGTTGGCTAAAGCGCTTATGAGGTTGTTTTGGTGCACGAAAAACACGAAGAAAAATCACGATGATCCGCTGAAGCGGATGCACAAAGGGGTATGATCCGGTTAAGGATTTGACTGACGACTCTTTTCGATTTAGTACCAAATCCAGTCTGTATGACCTTGCCGGACTTGCGATGGGCTTAGCTAAGCCACAGTTCCGGCATCTGTTGGATGCAACGTAAAGTCATTCCGTGGTGAAGTCGTCATAGAAGGATGTTCGATCGGGCATTTTTATCACTGCCAGCGGCAACGGATCCCGGAACAGGTCCGGGAAACAGGTTAAATGGGAGTTTTTAGGTAGTGGCTGGCGGCAGAGCAAATTTTAACACGGGAACACAGAGTTTGATGCGGAGTTACATTAAAGCGCAGGCGTTTTTATGGTATCACGAAGAACACGAAGAAAAGTCACGATGATTCGCTGGGGCGGATGCACGAAGGGAAGCATGATCCTAACTGCTTTCTACTGATCATATGTAAAATTAATTTATTAAGACTACCATTCCTGTTTGATCAGGCTGGCTCACCTGAATTAGGGGAGCTGCCGAAGGCTGAGGGGTATTATATTTCCTTGAATAAATTCCCTGAAATTTACTTAAATTAAAACGTGATATTGCTAGATTATTATTACATTTGTATTCTATCAGCTTTTAATCAGCATTATATATCCTTTATGGGATTATTCTAATGAAAAACTACTTTAATCATATACTCCGATTAGAAAAAGGTGAGGGTGGAAGGCTTATATACCTGGTTTTTACAGGTCTGTTTTTAAGTGCATCCATTCTTTTTCTTACCTATGGTAGTATTATAAATTTCTACAATAAGTATAATCAGGATTTTCTTCCTCAAATATTACTCGCCTCAGGAGCAGCAGGAATGTTGGTTTCGGCTATTTTTTCAAAAATTCAGAGTAAAATCGCCTTCTCCAACCTTGTTTACATTTCACTAGCCATAGTTACTGCCAATGCCTTCCTTATTTATTATGGAATGGATTCCTCCTACAAAGACTACATTGGCTTTTATGCCCTGGCATCTCTAATTCCTACATTTTCCCTGGTTAGAATATGTTTTCGTGGTATAGTGGATCGTCTTTTTGATGTTCGGGAAAGCCGACGTATGGTTAATAAGGTGGATCTTGGAATCTGGATTTCAGGGCTAACTTTATCCATTCCCGCCTTTGTCATTGAAGGTAATATTTTAACCAACGGAGCTGATTGGTTTTTTTATAGTGGCCTGCTTATGTTTACCGGTCTTTCAATGACCTTTTTGCTGTTTGACAGATATGGTTTCCTGCGAAGGCTAGATACCAGCGATCAATACGTGAGTTTCTACAACAGCATCTTTAAACTGGTTAAGCAGAAATACCTTATTCATTTAGGCTTCTTCTCGATTATTTCCTCTCTTGGCCTTGGTCTTTTGACTTACCTGTTTTTGTATATACTTTTCCTTAAGCAGGCTACCGAAGGGTTTAATATGGTCAGCTTCCTTGGAACAACCGGATTGATCCTGTTTTCTATAAGCTTTGTTGTTAAAACCTTTTTCTATAATAAAATTCTCAATACATACGGATTAAAGATTACGACAAGTGTTTTACCTGTAATTATCCTTATATTGGGTGGCATTGCCTACGGACTGGGTGTTTTAGGTGCAGCTGATCCTGCTGAAGATACCTTCTTTCTGTTTTTCCTGGTTGTGGTAACGGGTCTTATAGCAGCGTATTCATTTAGAAACGCCATCGAAGAACCCGCTTTCGCTACCTATTTCTTCCCTATAGAGGAGGAGCTTAGGTATGATATTTTTGTTAAAATAGATGGATTTCTCCGACAATTTGCTGTTTTCGCAGCAGGTCTTATTGCCTATGCCTGGAATCATTATTCTGACTTTGCCTACATTAATTTCTACTGGGTAATCGCCGGAGCTATAATTGCCTGGGTTATAGTTGCTGTAAGAACTTCCGTTCTTTATAGAGACAGGCTTAAAAATACCCTTGAAAATGAACAGGGGACGGTACAAAAGGAATCCAGGTCCTTTTCTTTTGCTGAAAATCTTGCTCAGGGAATACCCTTTTTCAGAGGGAGTAAACTGAAAAGAAGTCTGGCTCTTTTAAATATTCTTGATCCTGTAAGCTATAAAAAAGTTACGCTTACCCTGCTGGAATCTGAAGACGATCTGGCACAGAAAATTGCACTTTATGAAACCGGAAAGCTGTGTTTGCTTGATGGTATTGATATATTGGAACGGGTCATGAGCACCAAGTATTTTCCGATATCTCCCAATGCCGAACTTATCAGAAATACATACCAGAAACTTAAAGGCTCGGAGTTTCGCCTTGAAAAGTTAAAATACATAGAGCAACTTACGTTTTCTAAAATTGTCACCGAAAGACAGTTCGGAGCATCTCTGACTTCCTATTCGGATGACTCAATGCGTTCGCGCTTGTTCAATAACCTATTGAGGGACTCCAGTCAGGAAGTACGGTATCAGGCGGTGACTTCAGCCGCAGGAACTAAGAATAAGGATATTTATAATAACCTTATTGAGATGCTTGACACATCCTTGTTTAGCAACGCCGCAGTCGCAGCTATGGCAGCAACGGGCGAAGATATCCTGCCCATACTGGAGACGGCTTTTCACAGCACCGGTCAGAAAGAAAAAATTCAAATCCGGATCATAGAAATATATGGTAAAATAGGAACGGAAAGTGCCGTTAAAATTCTTTCAGAGAAGCTGTCTTACCCTAATAAAAACGTTTCCAAAGCTGTTCTAAAAGCACTTACCTCAACCGGATATACTGTGGCAAAATCCGGAACCTTATATGTTAACAGGGAGCTTGAAGAGGTGTCTAAAATTTTGGTCTGGAACATGTCCGTTTATCTTGACCTGGAAAGAGAAAATGCTTCCGAGCTTCTTCTTTCTGCCATGAAGGCTGAGATTGATAATAACTACAATGAATTGTATAAGCTTTTGGCTTTGCTATATGACACCCGGTCTGTTGAGCTTGTGCAGGAAAAAATCACCGGAAAAAATGCGGACGAATCGGAATTTGCCTCCGGTTTACTTAACATCATACTTGCTGAAGAGCTGAAACCAATGCTTCTTCCTTTGCTCAATCCTGCCTCTTTGGTAGAAAAAGTGGAAAAAATGCAGGACTTTTTGCCAACAGACCCAATGTCAAAGTTCGAGGTATTATATAACCTGGTGAACAGAGACTATAAATGGGTCAACCGTTGGACAAAGGCTTGCGCCATTAAGGAGCTGGCGGATGAGAAAAATAGTCAATACGTCGAAATTTTTGCCGCTAACATGGTAAATCCTGATCCACTGTTAAAAGAAATTGCCGCTAAGGCCCTATTTGATTTGGGAGAACTGGCCTTTGCTGACTATCTGGAGCGTTTTAAAAAGAAATACGAGTATTCTCAAACCCTTCTGGCAGGATTAAAACCTAATAATGCCGATGGGGAAGAGCCATATCTGATCTTTGACATTACCAAATTCTTAAGTTCGATCCAAGAATTTAAATCCATTCCCGGTATTATATTATCAGAAATTGCCAAGGTAATTCAGCTTAAAACATCGGTGGCCAATGAGCTGGTTGCTGAGTTTGAATCTGGTAATTGTTTGGATTATATGATCGTGTATAAAGGGAACATTAAATGTCGTGCCGGAGAGGGAGAAACCTGTAATTTTGAAGCCGGAGAAGTGGTTTCAAATCTGGAAATAAATAATTTTGACAATGGACTTATTCAATTGATTAGCTTGTCCGACAGTATTTATTACAAGATACCAAGAGAGCAACTGAATGAATTGATCAATATTTACGATGAAATACCCAAATCCCTTTTGATTTCTTCTACCAGGGAGGTAGAAAAACATCAGGAAGAATTAATTAGCGATTTTTAATATGAGAGAATTTGTTCACATATTTTTTAATGAGTCAGGACTCGACGAAACGTTGGTCGAGTGGATTGATAAATTTAAAAATTATAATT
>JBKBXU010000175.1:0-9509 GCA_046313675.1 Cytophagaceae bacterium | reverse complement strand
ATATAACTTATCCTGTTGAACTGGCAATGGCAACCATTCCTAATACTGTTGAAATCCGCTCGATATCACGTTTTGGATTGTCAGTGGTTACTGTGGTATTTAAGGATGAGGTAGATATCTATACAGGGCGACAACTGGTATTTGAAAGGATCAGTCAGGCTCAAAGTCAAATTCCCCCGGGGCTTGGAACTCCTGAGATGGCTCCTATATCAACAGGTTTAGGAGAAATCTACCAGTATGTTCTTATTAATAAAAAAGACAGTCCCAAAAAGTATACCCCGATGGAGTTACGAACCATTCAGGACTGGATTGTTAAAAGGCAACTCATCGGCACTCCGGGTGTCGCAGAAGTCAGCAGTTTTGGAGGGTTCTTAAAACAATATGAGGTTTCAGTTGATCCGGACAGACTTCAGGCAATGAATGTCACCATTACTGATATCTTCAACGCTTTGGAAGAAAACAATTCTAACACAGGAGGAGCCTATATTGAAAAAGGGGCAAACGCTTCTTTTATCAGAGGCATTGGAGTAATTAATTCTCTGGAGGATGTAGAAAATATTGTTATAAAGGAGGTAAACGGCATACCTCTCTTGATCAGGGATGTGGCTGAAGTAGGTTTTGGAACTGCTGTAAGGTACGGAGCTTTGACAAGAAATGGCGAGGGTGAAACTGTAGGGGGAATTGTGCTAATGCTTAAGGGTGAAAATTCTATGGAGGTAGTAAATAGGGTAAAATCCAGAATTTCGTCCATACAAAAGTCTCTTCCGGAAGGTATAGAACTGGAAGCATTTCTTGACAGAAGTACTTTGATTAACAAAACCATTAACACGGTAACAAAAAACCTTGTAGAAGGGGCATTAATTGTAATTTTTATTCTCGTTCTGCTTCTTGGTAATATCAGGGCAGGGCTTATTGTTGCCTCTGTTATTCCGCTATCCATGCTTTTTGCTATTTCAATGATGAATGTTTTCAATGTTTCAGGAAATCTCATGAGCCTTGGAGCAATTGACTTCGGCCTTATAGTAGATGGAGCTGTAATCATTGTCGAATCTATTGTACATAGAATTACCAGTGGAGGACATTTTGGAGGAGTAGCCAAGCTAAATCAGCAACAAATGGATAAGGTAGTGCTGGACGCTTCTGTTAAAATCAGAAAGTCGGCTGCATTCGGTGAGATAATTATCCTTATCGTTTACCTTCCCATTCTTGCACTGGTAGGTATAGAAGGCAAAATGTTTCAACCAATGGCACAAACTGTAAGTTTTGCAATTTTTGGAGCTTTAATTCTTTCACTTACTTATGTGCCAATGATGTCATCTGTGTTTTTAAAAAAGGATACCACGCATAAAAGGAATATTTCTGATATAATAATTGAGAAGCTTCAGAAGGTGTATCAACCTGTTTTGAATTTTGCTCTAAAAAGGAAGCTCTTGATTGTTGTTTCTTCCGTGGGATTATTTTTGGTATCTCTGGTTATTTTTTTAAGAATGGGAGGCGAATTTATACCCACGCTTATTGAAGGTGATTTGGCTATAGAATCTTCCATTAGCCCCGGCAGCTCTCTTAGCCAAAGTGTCAGAACTTTTTCTCTGGCTGAAAAAATCCTTCTTGAAAAATTTCCTTCCGAGGTTAAAGAAGTTGTTTCAAAAATCGGGTCTGCTGAGATACCTACTGATCCAATGCCAATAGAGGCTGCCGACATTACTGTCATTCTTTATGATCCAGACGAATGGAAGGTTACAGATTCAAGGGAAGAACTGATTGAAAAAATGGAAGAAGCTCTTTCAGCAATTCCCGGCCTGAATGCAGAGTTTTCTCAACCTATTCAACTACGATTTAATGAATTGTTAACAGGTGTAAAACAAGATGTTGCAGTTAAGATTTATGGAGAAGATCTTAACATTCTTTATCAAAAAGCTAACGAAGTGGCTGAAATTATCAGGCCGGTTGAGGGAGTAGCAGATATTAAAGTGGAACAGACTGTTGGACTTCCACAAATACTTGTGAACTATAACAGGAATAAAATAGCCCAGTATGGACTTTCGGTAGACAAACTCAATCATAACCTTAATTCGGCTTTTGCGGGATCTCATGCAGGAATAGTTTATGAAGGTGAAAAAAGATTCAGCCTTGTGGTACGGCTCAGAGAAAAGAGCAGAAGAAGCATTCGTGATGTGGAAAACCTGTTTATACCATTACCTAATGGAAATCAAATTCCATTAAAAGAAGTGGCAACAATTCAATATATGGAAGGAGCAATGCAGGTTTCAAGAGATAACACCAGAAGGCGTACTACAGTAGGAATAAATGTCAGGGACAGGGATGTCGAATCTGTAGTAGATGATATAAAAAAGCGACTCAGCACAAGGTTAAGCCTTCCGCCCGGGTATAGCGTTACCTACGGAGGACAATTTGAAAATTTGCAGGCAGGTAAGGAAAGATTACAAATAGCCGTCCCTGTTGCTCTTGCATTAATTTTCGTTCTGCTCTTCTTTACCTTTCATAGCGTAAAACAAACGGTGCTTATATTTACTGCAATACCTATGGCTGCCATTGGTGGTGTGTTTGCTTTATTGATAAGAGGCATGCCTTTTAGCATAAGTGCCGGAGTGGGTTTTATTGCTCTTTTCGGAGTAGCAGTATTAAACGGAATTGTTCTGATAAGTTATTTGAATCAGCTAAAGGCGGAAGGGTTAAATGACCTGAATGAAAGAATAAAAACCGCTACAAAAGTAAGGCTTAGGCCGGTTATAATGACAGCAGCTGTAGCCTCTCTTGGATTTTTACCTATGGCCTTGTCACAATCTGAAGGTGCAGAGGTTCAAAGACCACTTGCTACTGTTGTTATTGGTGGTTTAATAACATCCACCATCCTTACCTTAGTGGTATTGCCTGTACTTTACAGCTATTTTGAGACAGGATTTAAGTTGTTTTCAAAAAAAGGAAGCATTTCTCGCGTATTAATCCTTATTGTAATTTCTATCCCTTTTATTTCAAAGGCACAGGGACACTCTGAAAAATTAAACCCTCTGACAATTCAAGAAGCGATAGCGCTTGCTTATGAAAACAATCCTTCCATTAAGCAATCAAGTCTTGAAGTGGAAAACCAAAATGTCTTGAGAGGAACTGCTTTTGACTTCCCTAAAACAAGCTTTGGGTTTAGCTATGGACAATTTGATGGGCCTGCCATTGATAATTCTATCTCTATTGGTCAGGACTTTCGTTTTCCTACCTATTATACTTCTGCTTCTACAATGTCAGCAAAAAGAGTCAGAGCCTCAGAGTATCAACTTGCTGCTCAAAAAAATGAGCTTGCAAGAAACGTTAAAATTGCTTATTTACAACTTGCTCTGGTGGAAGAACGATTGGCTTTACTCAGATACCAGGATAGTCTCTACAGAGATTTTGCCCGGGCTGCTGAAGTCCGATATAGGACAGGTGAAACAGCCTATCTGGAAAAAGTGGCAGCAGAAGCCAGGCTAATGCAAATAGAAAATTCTCTTATGCAGGCAAGGGTTGATAGCAATGTCTTTCAGCAAACAATTCAAAGATTGATAGGAATAAATTCACCTGTAACAGTTTCGGACGATTTTTTTCAGGGTTCTTATGGCGAAATAACGGATACAATTCAGTTGAAAAATAACCCATACCTGAATTATCTTCAGCAGCTGATAGCCGTTAATGAAGCTCAATTAAAATTGGAACGTGCATCTTTGCTGCCTGATCTTTCCATAGGGTTTGTAAGTCAGACTTTGCAAGGATTTCATGAAATAAATGGGAGCAGTGCTTACTATGGCTCCGACCATAGATTTAATTCTGTAAGAGCGGGCGTGGCAGTCCCTTTATGGTTCAAACCTTACCGTTCACGAATTCAATCTGCTAAAATAGAAGCACAAATTGCTGAAGCAAGATTTGAAGCACAAAGCTTACAAATGGAAATAACCGTTCAGGAGCAGATAAGCCAATTAATTAAACAGAGAAATACAATAGAATACTTTCAGGAGAAAGCATTACCACAGGCTAACCTCTTAATTGATTTTTCACAAAAAAGTTACAGAGCAGGAGAAATTGGGTATATAGAATTGCTTAATAATATTTCAGAAGCGATTCAAATAAGACTTTCCTATATAGAAAGCCTGAACAATTTCAATCAAATAAAAATAAATCTTGAATACCTTATCGGAGGAAATTACTAATGAAAATATATAAATATTGTTTGAAATTAACAGCATTTTTGTCGGTGCTTGTTATCGCCATTGCAGGATGCAATAGAGCAGAAAAACAGACTAATTCAGCAGAAACCCATACAGAAAAAGAGGAATCTATTGAATATGTTACTTTGACGCCTACTCAAATAGAAACAGTAGGAATTGCACTTGGCAGTTTTGATACCATAGCCATCAAAAACCTTGTAAAAGCAAATGGAGTACTTGACCTTCCGCCCCAGAACAGAGCCACTGTAACCAATATTTTAGGTGGTCTCATTACAAAAATAAATGTAATACAGGGAGACAGGGTAAAAAAAGGTGAAGTACTTGCTTTCATTGAAAATCCTGAAATACTTAAGATACAACAAAACTATCTTGAAGCAAGAACTCAACTTGAATACGCAAAGCAAGAATACCTAAGACAGAAAGAGCTTTTTGAAGAACGTATAGTGGCGGGGAAAAAATTTCAGGCAGCAGAAGCTGAATATAAGGTTTCTAAAACATTGGTCAGTTCTTTGGAAAGTCAGTTGCGTCAGCTGGGAATATCTCCCGCAAGTGTAGGCGGTGGTAATATGATCAGACAAGTTCCGGTAACCTCGCCTATTACTGGTTTTGTTCATAGAATAGAAGTAAACACAGGAGCTTATGCAGAACCTGCAAGACCATTATTTGAAATTGTTGACAATCATCATATACATGTTGATCTGCAAGTTTACGAAAGGGATATACACAAAGTGAAAGAAGGTCAAACCGTATATTTTACCTTAAGAGGAGATACAACAGAACAATACACTGCTGAAATATTTTCTGTTGGTTAGGCTTTTGAAAGAGATACACGTTCAGTAGGAGTTCATGCTGAAATTAAGAATAATAAAGAAACCAATCTATTACCGGGAATGTACGTGGAAGGCCGAATTCAGGTGGACAAATCTGAAAAAGTACCTGTATTGCCAGAGGAAGCAATAGTAACTCAAGGAAATCTCTCTTTTATTTTTATTAAAGTTGATTCTTCAATAGGTGGACATGAAGAAAATGGGGAAGAAGAGGCACATGAAGACACTGAATCAGTAGATCATCTTACATTTAAAAGAATACAAGTGAGCACAGGTGTAGCCGATATGGGGTTCATTGAGGTAAAGCCACTTGAAAAAATACCTCATGATACAGCCATTGTTGTAAAAGGTGCATATTATTTACATGCACAAATGAATAAAGGAGAAGAAGGAGAGGGTCATGGACATTAAGTTTCTTATATGAAAAAGTCAGAATTTTTAATTAAAAAAATGGACTGTCCTTCAGAAGAAAATATGATTAGGATGAAACTTGAAGGGTTGGATCAAATTAAAACTTTAACATTTGATATCCCTGGGCGAAAACTTGAAGTTTATCATGAAGGAGGTCTGGAAGAAATAGAAAGATCAATCGATAGATTAGACTTAAATTCATCTCTTATATCTTCCCGTGAGTTAGATGATGATGAAGAAATTTTGATAGAGCCTGAAAAGAACCAAAGAAGGGTGCTTTGGACAGTCTTTATTATCAATTTAACCTTTTTTATTGGTGAACTTATAGCTGGGTTGTTATCAAGGTCAATGGGGCTTGTTGCTGATAGTTTAGATATGCTGGCAGATGCTGTGGTATATGGTTTAAGTTTACTGGCCGTTGGCGGGGCACTATCAAAGAAAAAGAGAGTGGCAAAGTTAAGTGGATATTTCCAAATGGCACTTGCAATAATTGGATTTGGTGAGGTTACAAGAAGATTTTTTGAATCAGAAAAAATTCCTGATTTTCAAACCATGATTATCGTTTCAATACTGGCGTTAGCAGCAAATGCTATTTGTCTTTACCTGTTATTAAAGTCAAAAAGTAGAGAAGCACACATGCAGGCAAGTACAATTTTTACGTCTAATGACATAGTAATAAATTCAGGGGTGATACTGGCAGGAGTGCTTGTTTATTTAACTCAATCCAATTACCCCGACCTTATAATAGGAACAATTGTCTTTTTGATTGTAATCAGGGGGGCAGTAAGAATATTACAAATCGCTAAATAAGATGAAAATATGAAATTAAATACAATTATTCCCAAAGGCCTTAAAAATTACTACAACAAAGAATTGGAGGCATACAAAAGAGCGCTTCACAGGCAGGAATTACCTCTGGCATGGAGACATTTGGAAAGAGCCCACATCCTTGGGCAATCATACCCGGTGGAACATACTGCTGTCCATTGGAAGATGCTGAAGTTCGGAATCATGATCAAGAGCTGGAAGGAAGTTGTCGGGCAGATACCACGATTACTTATAGGTGGAGTAAAATCATTTATAGGAAAAATACCTGTAGGCAATACAGGAGGAGCAAATGTTCCTCCTCTCAGGCCAATGGAAATACCGGAAGACTTAATGCTTATCTTGAACCAATACAAACAATAATATGGGACACAATCACGCTCATCATCATCACGCAACCAAGAATATAGCTTTGGCCTTCTTCCTCAATGTAGGCTTCACCATTTTTGAATTTATAGGTGGATTTTATGTGAATTCCGTTGCTATTATATCTGATGCTGTTCATGACCTTGGAGACAGTCTATCTCTTGGTCTTTCATGGTATCTGCAAAAGAAGTCAACTAAAGGAGTTACAAAAAAATACACATTTGGCTATAAACGATTTTCTCTTTTAGGAGCTTTGATAAATAGCATTGTTTTAATTTTAGGTTCAATGTATGTTGTTTATGAAGCTGTTAACAGAATCATTTCTCCCGAAGAAACAGACGCTAAGGGCATGTTCTTTTTTGCAATCATTGGTGTGGCTGTTAATGGTTTTGCAGCTTACAGATTAAGCAAAGGAAAGAGCATGAACGAAAAAGTATTATCGTGGCACCTGATAGAGGATGTATTAGGATGGGCATCTATCCTGATCATTAGCATTATCATATACTTTTGGGAGTTTCATGTTTTAGATCCTGTTCTTTCATTGCTAATCGCTGTGTTTATTCTCTTTAATGTTTACAAGAGACTTAAAGAAACCATGTTTGTTTTTCTTCAGGGTGCCCCTGAAGATGTAAATTTAACAGAACTAAATAACAAACTATTAAGCTTCCCGGAAATCAGCTCAACGCATCATACCCATATATGGTCGCTGGATGAGGAGAATAAGATTTTTAGCATTCATGTTATTGCAAGAAATATAAATTCAATTGAAGAACTTATCGCTCTAAAAAACAGAATAAGAAGGTGTGTAAAAAGCTACCATATTAATCACGCCACCATTGATGTAGAATTATCAGGCGAAGAGTGTGGTGTTGATAATGAAGCTCCATAAATAACTCTATAAATTAACCCTTTATATTTTTATGAAAGTAAACATAGAAACTTCATTCAATATTGGCTTCCCAACAGCTATAAAATATGTGCAATATCCGTCCTTACTTGAATATATCGTTTGGCCACTGATGCAATTTGAACCTTTAGAACCTATCAGCTTTCCTTCAGTTTGGACGGAAGGGATGTTTCTTGTTAAAATGAAGCTATTAGGAATTGTAAGCTTAGGTACTCAGTATATCCAAATTGAGCTGCCACCTTCTGAAAGCTCTGGCACATTTGTGATAAGAGACAATGGTAGCGGACAGCTGATAAAAGTCTGGGATCATATCATAACTATTAAAAAAACCGGGGAAAGCACCGTTTCATATAGAGATGAAGTTACAATAAAAGCAGGTATTTTGACACCCTTTATTTGGGCTTTTGCTTATATATTTTACAAGTGGAGACAATTCAGGTGGAAGAAATTGGTAAAGGGTAGTTTTTGCCAACTTTAAACTGATAATTTTCAGTGAATATATTTTGTAGTTATTTCTCAATTTGTTTTTTATCAGACAGGTTGATGTACATACTTCATCCTTTTTTCAATTCATATTTTCTTATTCTTAACAATATTTGTGACACAATTGCTAAAATTGGCAATTCAATCAAAGGGCCAATTACCAATGCTAAAGCTACAAGAGGTTCATCAGGAAATGCTGTTATTGCAATTGCTAATGAAATTGGAGAATTTCTTGCTAAAGTAGTCAAATTTAAACTTGCAGTATCTTCATAATTAAATTTCATAAATCTACTTATGATCTGACCCAAGAAAAAATTGATGACAAAAAATAATAAAACCGGAACAAGTAATATTAAAAATATCTCAATGTTTTTAGTCAGATAATCCCCCTGAGAAGCGAACATTGCCATAATCGCTAATCCTAAAAATATTACCTGTCCAACATCAAAAAAAGGTAAAACCTTATTTTCAATATATTTACCAAATTTTATCTTCCCTGATACATATTTAAAGAGTTGAGCCAAAACAAAAGGAATAACCAACACAAGTAAGACACTTTCATATAAAACAGCTGTATCAACATATCCGGTTCTCCCAAAAAAAACAAACAAGTAAATTGGCAGAAGGATGATTTGCAAAAATAAGTTAAGAGGAAGAATTGAAGCACTTAATGATGTGTTCCCTTTGGCGATTCCGGTAAAAATTAAGTACCAATCTGTACATGGAGTTACCATTAGCATTAAAAACCCGATCCACAGATTTAATTCATTTTTTAGAAAAATATATCCTAAAAAATAGGCGAAAACAGGTGTCCATAGAAAGTTGACTATAGTATTAGAAAACAAAAATTTTAGATTGTAAAAGCCTTTTAACAAGTTTCTTGATGGGATATTTAGAAAAACCCCGAAAAGCATCATCATTAAAAATGGTACGATCAAATATTGAGCGTACACTTTTCCTGATTCTAATTGTCCAATAAGAATTCCTATAACTATTGCCAGTGCTATTATTAATGATTGATATTTATTTATTGAATTCATTGCTGTTAAATCGATAACCTGATATTCATTCTGCAAAATAGGGAATTTTATAAAACATAGGCAAATTGTAAAAGACGAGCTGTTTTTTATAACTGCCGCAGGCTGTTTTGTATTCACTGTAGCAGATGCACTTATTCCAGAGCTTCGGTTGCAGGGAAGGGTAGAGGGGCTATGGGATGTGTGCATATGCTTATAATTGGCATTAACAAAAAAAGCTGCCTAAAAGGCAACTCTGTAAAACTAAACTTGAACCATAATAAATAAATGGAAAAGTCTCGCCAGCCACCTGGATAAACACGATAACGACCTTTGAACGAACACTTGGGCTGAGTGGTACCTATGAGATACCAACTGCCAATTTTGAACTTGAAATAAATGTGAACTTGAAACATAGTGATAAAGAATAGGTGAACCCTTGGCAACCACACCAAGGGTA
>JBKBXU010000174.1:0-9618 GCA_046313675.1 Cytophagaceae bacterium | reverse complement strand
ATGGAGATAAAATTCAATCTATAGAACTTGAAGACGGACGGCAATTTGAAGGAAATGATTTTATATCCAATGTCCATCCTGCTGTTACGCTGGATATGGTAGAAGAAGGGAAAATTCGCAACGCTTACCGAAAAAGGGTCAACAATATGGAAAACTCTGTTTCTGTATTTATTCTTTACATCGTTTTAAAAGAAAATGCCCTTGATTACTTTAATTGTAATTACTATCACTACATCGATCATGATGTCTGGTCAGCTGCATCTTATGGAAACGACTGGCCTAAAGGATATGCTCTTTTTACCGGTGCCACTTCCAAAGACCCTGCCTATTCGCATACTATGATAGCAATGGCCTATATGCAATACTCTGAAATGGAGAAATGGGCTGGTACGCAAAGTACAGTTTCTTATGAAGAAGACAGGGGAGAAGGGTATGAAGATTTTAAAAGGGAGAAAGCGGAAAAGCTTCTTGACGAAATAGAAAAGAAAATACCTGGGCTGAGACATAAAATTGCCTCCTACTATACCTCGACCCCTTTGACGTACAGGGATTATATAGGCACCAGGGATGGCTCGTTATATGGGATAGTCAAAGATTATAAAGACCCTTTGAAATCGTTTATTAGTGCAAAAACCAAAATACCAAATCTTTACCTCACAGGCCAGAATTTAAATATGCATGGCGTATTAGGGGTTACCATTGGTTCTGTGGTGACTTGTTCGGAATTCCTGGGAAATAAATATATAATGGATCAGGTTGTAAAGGCCTGATTGAATCATAACATTCCGGATACATGGTGGTTTTATTAGAAATTCTATCAAATGCGATTCCTGAATATATTTTTGCAAGCCAGTCTGATCTTGATTTTTGTCGGTTTTCTTTTGGTATCATGTCTCAATAGGAATGCGGAAAAAAGCTATTACTATAATAAGGTAAACACACCTTACGATGCCATAATAGTGCCTGGGTTCCCTTTTAAAGATGATGAGTGGCATGTTTTAATGAAATTCAGGGTTTATTGGTCTTATTATCTGTACAGCAATGGATATACCAAAAACGTCATATATTCTGGGGCTGCTGTATATTCTCCATATGTGGAAAGCAAAATCATGAAGGAATATGCCATTGCCTTAGGCATTCCCTCCGATCACATCTTTATAGATACACTCGCTAATCATAGTACAGAAAACCTTTATTATTCGTGTAAAATTGCGAAAAACCAAGGATTTGAAAAGGTAGCCCTGGCAACAGATCCTTTTCAAAATGCCGCCCTGTCAAGATTTGCCAAAAACAATAATATTCAGGTAGATTTTGTGCCTGTTGTTTTTGATATATTAAAAGAAAAGGAAATGCCCACACCGGAAATTGACCAAAGCAAGGCTTTTGTGAAAGATTTTGTTTCGCTCCCGGAGCAGGAAGATTTTTTTGAAAGGCTTCGGGGTACACTAGGCAGAGATATAGACACTACATTATATAGTAAATAGTTTCGTTGGCTTGTATTCAACGTATTGACTAGTGTTCTTTTTTGAACTTTATAGCTGTCAAAAAATGTCTGCTATGTAAGCTTATTTGAATTGCATTTCTTATTTTTGTTTTTGCCTACGGCTGTCTATGAAAATTTTAAAATACATTTTAGGCATTTTTGCCTTCCTTCTCCTTTTAGCCGCAAGCGTCTATTACCTGAATGTCCGCATGGATTTCCCTCTAAAAGATTCTTTGGATAATATTCATGCTGACCTGGAAGTACTGGGGGAGAATTACTTCAGATACGGAAATAACAAACTGCAAAAAAATGAACACGGCGTATGGGAAATGTATCTGGAAGGAAAGCCTTATAGCAGGGGTGTAGCCTTTGGTACACTTGCACAACAATTAATGGGGGAAAAAGAAGAAGCTTTTATTGGCGAAATAAAAAACCGAATCCCTTCAGATTTTTATCTTAACTTTTTGAAATATCTGGTTGGTTGGTTCAATAGGGATCTTGATACCTATATACCGCATGAGCAACTGCTGGAGATTTACGGTGCATCAGCTTTTATGTCAGATAGCTATGATGACATTGCTCCCAAGTACCATCGGTCCTTAAGTTACCATGCGGCTCATGATATTGGCCATGCTTTGCAAAATATGAATCTGGTGGGATGTACTTCTTTTGCCACCTGGGGCGAAAAGTCTGAAGACAATAAATTGCTATTGGGACGAAACTTTGATTTTTACTTTGGAGAAGATTTTGCCAGAGATAAAATAGTGGCCTTCTACAAACCGGATAGTGGTTATCAGTTTATGTCTGTTACATGGGCAGGTTTTAGTGGAGTTGTTTCCGGCATGAATGAAACAGGTCTGACCGTTACCTTAAATTCTGCAAAATCTGCAATTCCAGGGAAAGGTAAAACTCCGGTATCGGTCATTGCAAGGCAAATTTTGCAATATGCATCTACCATAGGAGAAGCCTATGAAATAGCTGCTTCTTTTGAATCTTTTGTTGCAGAAACCTTCCTTATAGGTTCTAAAAACGATGGGAAGGCAGGTTTGATAGAGAAGTCGCCGGAGAAAACGGCCTTACATTTTTCCAGCAGTAAGCAAATGGTGGTCACAAACCATTTTCAAAGCAGTGAATTGTTTGGCGACCCCTTAAATCAGGAATACATTAACGAAGAGGTTTCCACCTATCGCTATAAAAGAGTGGAACAGTTGCTTGATTCCCTTGCTCCACTAAAGCCTTTGGATGTTGCCGGAATTTTGCGCGATAAAAAGGGATTAGATAACGAAGATATAGGTTTGGGAAATGAAAAAGCCATAAACCAATTAATAGCACATCATGCGGTAATATTTTCTCCGGAAGACCTTATGGTGTGGGTATCAAGTCCTCCCTATCAGGAAGGAAATTTTCTAGCATATGACCTGAACAAGATCTTTTTTGGCCAAGACAGAGAAGGCACTTCTATAGGATTCTTACCTGAGCGGTCTATCGGTGCTGATTCATTTTTAGTTAGCCCTTCTTTTGAAAAATATACGATCTTTGCCAAAACCAGGGATCGGATTCAATATTTTATTTTGGCAGGCAAAGGAGATGAATTGTCCGACGCTGAAATTTCTGCTTTTGAGAATAGCAATAAAAATTGCTTTCTTACTTATTATTATCTGGGTGAGTATTTTAAGAAAAGACAAGAATGGCGTAAAGCAAAGGATTGTTATGAAACAGGCCTTCAGAAGGTAATAGCACGTACCAGTGAGAAAAAACACATGGAAGAAGGGCTGAAGTATTGTTTGGAAAAACTTGATTTATGATAAGTGGTTGTGGGACAGATGTTGTAGAAATTGCCCGGATCCAAAGGTTTATAGAGAAGAATGACCGGTTTAAGTACCTGGTTTATCCAGTAAAAGAGATAGAATACTGTGAAAGCCTCAGTAGTAGTTTTTACAGCTTCGCAGGAAGGTTTGCAGCAAAAGAAGCATCTTTAAAAGCTTTAGGAACAGGTTTAATAAATAATATGGCATTTGCCGAAATTTTTATAGAAAATGATGAATATGGAAAGCCTAATATTATTCTTTCAGGTGCTAAAAAGGATATATTAGCGGAAAATAAACGCATTCATGTGTCCATTTCTTATAAAAAATACGCAACTGCTTTGTTATCATAGAAAATATAAATAATAATGATACCTGAAATAGAGCGCCTTTCGATTGAAGGAATTAAAAAATGTCAGGAAAAGGCTTTGCAGGGCTTACTTCAATATGTCAACGAATGTTCGCCCTTTTATAAAGCATATTTTAAAAAACATAAGATTGATCCTGCGCAAATAAAAAAACTTACAGACCTTTCTATGATCCCCCCGATTGGTAAGAAGGAATTACAGGAGAATGCTTCAGATTTTTATTGTGTGAGCAGGGATAAAATAATTGACTACTGCAATACATCGGGAACGGAGGGAGAGCCCATAACCATTCCCCTCACGGAGAAAGATTTGGAGCGTCTTACCTACAATGAGTATTTATCTTTGCATTGTGCAGGTGGAAGTAGGGAGGAAATTTATCAGCTCACCACTACCAGCGACAGGAGATTTATGGCAGGTCTGGCCTATGTTATGGGAGCTAGAAAGATTGGTGCAGGAATGGTTCGTGTTGGGCCAGGCCTTCCCGGACTTCATTGGAAAACTATAGAAGAAGTAAAGCCTACAGCTTTAATTGTGGTTCCGTCTTTTCTGTTAAAGCTTTTGGAATATGCCGAGGACCACAAAATTGATTATAAAAAATCCTCTATCAAAAAAGCCATTTGCATAGGAGAGCCTGTTCGTAATGAAGATTTTAGCCTGAACCTTATAGGGCAAAAAATCAAAGAAAAATGGGATATTGAACTGTATTCTACGTACGCCTCTACGGAAATGGCCACAGCCTTTACCGAATGCAATCATGGCAAAGGAGGTCATGAGCATCCTGAACTTATAATAACAGAATTGCTGGATGACCATGGGCAAGCTGTAGCCCCGGGAGAAGCCGGGGAACTTACCATTACTACCCTGGGAGTAGAGGGAATGCCACTTATACGGTTTAAAACCGGTGATGTATGTATAAAATATACGGAAACTTGCTCTTGTGGCAGAAATACCAGTCGCTTAGGTCCAATCCTTGGACGTAAAAATCAAATGATTAAATACAAAGGAACGACCCTTTACCCATCTGTACTTTTTGATATAATGGAGAATATAGTTGGTGTGCACCAATACGTAGTAGAGGTGTATTCCAATGAATATGCAAATGATGAGATCATAATTCGCTTCTGTGCAGGACGGGATATAAACATGAAAAAACTTGGTGACCAATTTAAAAGTAAGGCGCGGGTCACTCCACAATTAATAGCCGTTTCTCAATCTGAACTTCATGGTTTAATGTTTTCTGAAACCAGTAGAAAACCGGTGAAATTTATAGATAAAAGAACGAAAGTTCTTAATGATCAATAAAATTTGGTAGGAGGGTGTTAGTTTTTTACCTTTGCTAATGTTTTATAACTTATAATTATTTAAGCATGAAAAAGTTAATTTTTATCTCCTCGATTTTAGTGTTCACTTTAGTGGGTTTTGTTAGTCCACAATCTGAAAAACTTTTGAAATCAAAAGACTTTGTTTGGTGTGGGATAGATTATTCCGAAGTTAAATGTATTGGTTCACATGGTTTTAATGAACCGGATCAGATAAAAAATAGATACTTTGCAGGTTGGAACAACCTCATTATGCTTGAGCCTAAAAAGTATGATTTAAAGAAGTTTTATAAGAAAGATGGACAGGTGGAGGATTTTAGTGTTGTAAACAAGAGAAATGAAAAGCCGGTAATTAAAGAATTGGTTATAGATGAACCTTATTCCTTTAAAGAAGGGCAATTGGAGAAGATTGTTAAAACATATAACCTTGAAAAGGCAAAGGAGGGGCTTGGACTTGTTTATGTAATGGAATCACTGGATAAGAATTCTCAAAAAGCAACTATGCACGTAGTTTTTTTTGATATAGCTACAAAAAATATCCTTTGGACTCAAAAGTATGTTGAACCTGCCGGAGGTTTTGGTTTCAGGAACTATTGGGCTTCGCCCATCTACAGAACAATGCGAGTTAGTTCCAGCGATTTTGCTAAAAAGTTGAAATCTATTAAGTAGGGGCTTCTGAAAAGTCACAAGTGTGCAAGATACGAATGGCCTTACATGAAGACGTATTGAAATACTTCAAATGTGAGGCCATAAAGTAGATTGTGCCCTTGTGGCTAGCCCAAAGTCTTTCTCCGCCCCAGAGTCTCCCAACGGGAAGTCTTAGGATTTATCGTCTAAGGTTTGTTTATCAGTATATTCTAATTGATTTTTAACAATATTGCCATTAAATGACTTATTTATACGTAGTCATCTAATGTAAATTTTTATGAAATTCCTGATACCGGATAAACTTGCGGCATTTTTTGAATCCGTGGGAGCATTAGGGAGGTTTAGCGCAAAGTTTTTTTCTGAAGTTTTCAAACCTCCATTTGAAGCGGGAGAACTGGCAAGGCAATGCTATCGCTTAGGCTATCAGTCTTTGGGATTAATTGGAATTTCCGGGTTTATCATTGGATTTGTTTTAACTGTTCAGGCCAAACCTACCATGGCTGAATTTGGTGCCACTTCTATGATCCCAGCCATGGTGTCCCTTTCTATAATCAGGGAAATCGGGCCTGTATTGACAGGTTTAATTTGTTCAGGAAAAATTGGCAGTGGCATTGGAGCTGAACTGGGATCCATGAAAGTGACCGAGCAATTGGACGCCATGTCGGTTTCAGGTGCTAAAGCATATAACTACACCGTTGTTACACGCGTCCTGGCTACTACCACAATGATTCCTTTATTGGTGTTTTACACCGACTTTGTTGCTTTAATGGGGTCTTATGTCGGAATGAATATCGGAGACACCATTAGTCTAAGGCTTTTCTTTGTTCAGGCACTTGAGGCGATCATGTTTGTAGATATAATTTCTGCCACCACTAAATCCTTCTTTTTTGGTTTTGCAATTGGTATCGTAGGCTGTTATAAAGGATACCATGCCGAAAAAGGCACGCTGGGTGTGGGAAAGGCAGCACATTCGGCAGTAGTAGTTTCTTCACTATTAATTTTTGTCTTGGACATGATTGCTGTTCAAATCACCCAACTGTTTTTTTAATATGGATGAAAAGGATGTACTAATTAAATGTGATAACATCCGGAAAAGCTATTCCGGTGTACAGGTATTGGATGGTATTTCTTTTGAATTGCATAAAAATGAAACCATGGTAGTCCTTGGGCGTTCGGGTGAAGGAAAATCTGTTTTATTAAAGTGTATTATAGGTCTTGTAAAGCCGGATTCAGGTAGTCTTGAGATTTTTGGAAAAGATATATGTTGTTTGTCAGAAAAAGAAATGATCGAAATACGAAAGAAAGTTGGCTTTCTTTTTCAGGGTGGGGCATTGTATGATTCCATGACAGTAAGAGAAAATTTGGAATTTCCTTTAAAACGTCATTATTCAAAGATAACTAAAAATGAACTAACTGCTTCGGTGGAGGAGGTTTTGGAACAGGTTGGTTTATTAAACGCTATTGATAAAATGCCCTCCGAGCTTTCAGGAGGTATGCAAAAAAGGGTGGCTTTGGCCAGAACACTTATATTAAAACCACAGA
This sequence comes from Cytophagaceae bacterium, assembly GCA_046313675.1. GTDB lineage: Bacteria > Bacteroidota > Bacteroidia > Cytophagales > Cytophagaceae > JBKBXU01. The sequence goes on along the minus strand of JBKBXU010000174.1, from coordinate 2,453 downwards.
TTATGTTGTACGATGAGCCTACCACAGGCTTGGATCCTGTAACATCTAAGGAGATTAGTAAGTTAATTATAAAAATGAAAGAATTTTATAAAATGTCTTCCCTTGTGATTACCCATGATATGAGTTGTGCAAAGACGGTAAGTGATAATATCTATTTACTGAAAAATGGAAAATTTGTAAAGCAGGGAAGTTATGAATCACTGGAGAAAGCCGGGGAATCATGGGTTAAAGAATTTTTTCAATAAGACAGAGAGGTATGAAGAGAAATATTGTATTGGGAATATTTATTATAACAGGAACGGTTATTTTTATAGGCGCCTTATATTTTTTAGGGCAGCGGCAGAACCTGTTTCATTCCTCAGTAAGAATACATGCATTTTTTCATAATGTTAGCGGCTTACAGGTGGGTAACAATGTTCAATTTTCCGGAATTAATATAGGGACAGTTAGGGATTTGCATATTGTCGATGATTCTAATGTGCGGGTAACTATGGCTGTGTCAAAAAATGTGGCTCCATTTATAAAAAAAGATTCCAGGGCTAGTATCAGTTCAGAGGGCCTTATGGGAAACCGAATCTTAGTTATTGCTCCGGGATCTTCCGGAAAACCACCTGTTGCAGATCAGGATACCATTCAATCAACAGAGCCGGTAGCCATGGAGGAGCTTTTGGATACTTTTTTGGAAACCGGTAAACATGCTAAAAATATAACTGCTAATTTGGAAGAAATAACCGGAATGATCCGCAGGGGTGAAGGAGCCCTGGGCATGTTGGTTGCCGATACGGGTTTTGAAAACAGGTTAAATCGTACCTTTATCAGTTTGGAAAATTCCGGGGAAAGGCTGTATTCCATTACCAATGATTTCCAAAGGATAAGTGCCATGACCAGCAGGGGAGAAGGAACTCTTGGAAAGTTGTTGGTGGATGAAAGCATTGCCGATGGTTTTGCTGAGGTATTGGATTCCTTAAAATATGTGGGTGGCAGGTCTGCGGAAGCCTCTGATAATCTGTTAGAATTTTCAGAAAAGTTAAACAACCCCAAGGGGCCTCTCGGGAGATTATTGACAGATACCACGATGGCAGAAAGGTTGGATGAAACCCTGATTCATGCCAATAACAGTGCTAAAGAAGTTGAGTCTTTTATGGACTCTGTAAAGGGTAGTCGTTTTATGCGTTTTTTCTTTGGAACCGGAAAGGAATAGTTGGATTAATCTAATGGTTTCTGTCTTTTGTTCAATTTTATTTGTTATTAACTAACATAATTTGTATTTTTGGGTTTAGTAATTGCATTTGAATAAGTTTTTTTCCGTCTATCTACGCTGACAGCTTTGTTTTGTTAGTACTCTAAGGAAAAAACTGCCAGATGACGGATAGTAGATTTATTCTTTATCCGATTCAAGCAACAGTTTATCTATGTTGTAATAATTTAAGATTTGTGTTTTTCGGACAGGCCTTTTTTAAAGCCTGTAGTAAAAACGGTTTTTTTTGAATCTAACTAAACGCTATATGAGGAAAATTTACCTTTTAACCTTTGTTTTTCTAGCCTCCTGTTATCTTGTGAAAGCGCAGAACTTTCAAATTTCCGGAGGTAATAATTTTTCTGCCGCAGTATGTGATAACCAAGTTGTGTTTACCTGGGGTGCTAATACACAGAGTCAGCTTGGAATTGATCTCAATGACGATCCTTTTACGGAAGACTTTCGAAACGTCCCGGCGGCGGTGCGAAGAGGTAATGTAAGTCAAACCGCCGGAGGCTTGGAATATGGGCTTTTACCGCCAATTCGTCAGGTAGATGCCGGATCTGGGGCACATATTCTTGGCTTGGATTGCGATGACCATGTATGGGCTTGGGGAAATGGTGAAAATGGTCAATTAGGAAGGGCGACTTTTGCCACTAGTGCTGTACCACAAAGGGTGCTGAGAGGTGAACAGGCCGCAAACCCCGGAGCTAACGATCCCAATGGTATCTTTTTAAGTAATATCTTCTACGTAGGTGGTGGTAATAATTCATCTTTTGGAATTGAGATTGGGACCGGAAGAGTATTAGCCTGGGGGCAAAACACTAATGGACAATTGGGTGTTGGAAATACGGTTGATCAAGACGTACCCAGGTATGTACGGAGAAGTGCAGCCGAAGGTGGAGGCATTTTAGAGAATATTGTACAGGTAAGGGCAGGAGATGATTGCACCTATGCCTTGGATGCGGATGGTTTTGTTTGGTCATTTGGAAACAACAATGGTCATAAACTAGGAAGGCCAACCGCTGTAAACATCAATCCAACAGCAGGAAGAGTTGTTAAAGGTGCTCCGTTAAATAATGGATACTCTGCAACTCCCGTTCCTCTTCAATTTTTAGATAACATTACCCAGATTTCAGGTGGGGATACCCATTGCCTTGCTTTGGATGAAGACGGCACTGTTTGGTCTTTTGGTGGAGACTGGGGACAAGGCCAG
>JBKBXU010000173.1:0-9653 GCA_046313675.1 Cytophagaceae bacterium | reverse complement strand
TGGATTACCTTGCAGATCTTTTGATTATGCGAATGAACTATGGCAAAAATGAAGTATTTAAAGACAAAGATAATAATGTGCGAATTATTATTCCCGAAATATCATTTAGTGAGCTGCTTGAAATTTGTATATCACCCATTAGGATATATGGCAAAAAAGACGTTAATATACTCATATCCCTTATTAACCTTATGGGAAGATTAGCTTTCAACGACCAGGCATTTAAATACAGGGATGTTCTAAAAATACATACTGAAGCCATTTTACAAGATGGGAAATTAAGTTTAGAAAACTCCATGGATAGAAGGAGCCTTGAAGAAAGTATGGCTAAAATAGTAAAAGCTAACAAATTATACTTTGAGAATATAAACTATAATCTGACTTAAGCTTAATGTCAGAAACCAAAAATTGGCAAATAACACCAACCCTTTAAGATTTAGGTATTTCCAATTCGTTTGATATGTGAGAAGTGTGAATGTACTGCACTATATACCGAGGGATACTCGAGGTACTTAATTTTAAATTCCTCGCAGGTTTCTTTAACCAACCTATTTATTGCAGGATAGTGAATATGACTGATACGTGGGAACAAATGATGTTCAACCTGAAAATTAAGACCTCCTAATAGCCAGGAAACAATTTTATTATTTGTAGAAAAGTTAGCCGTTGTATTGATCTGATGAATAGCCCACTCCTGCTCTATCCGGTTTAAATCTATAGAAGGCTCTGGAAAGGAAGTTCCTTCCACCACATGCGCCAACTGGAAAACTAAGCCGATGCTAAGTCCGCAAACAAACGATATCACAGCAAAACCTATTAAGGCCTTTGCAAATCCAAGCAAAAAAATGGGCACTACCAAATAAACAATTATATAAAGAACTTTTGTTACCCAAAAGATCAGGTGTTCTTTTATTTCCATCCTCCGGTGCTGTCCGGTAGCAATATCACCTGTAAAATACTTTTGAAAATCATCCCAAAATATCCAAACCAAGTAAGAGATTCCATAAAGAATGACACAATAGATATGTTGAAATTTATGAATCCAAAGTCTGGATTGCTTTTCATGTACTCTCATAAAAGGTTTTATATCAATATCAGAATCCATTCCTTCAATATTGGTATAGGTGTGGTGGTTAATGTTATGCTTAATCTTCCAGAAAAAAATATTACCTCCCAGTACATTAAGAAAATATGCTCCCACTGTATTTAGCCAACTGTATTTTGAAAAAGTTTGATGTCCCCCTTCGTGCATGATGTTAAATCCAAGAACAGCAAGGTTAACACCTAAAACAGCACAAAGTATGAGAGAAAGAAAAATGCCCGGAGTAAAAAACACCAACATTATATATAATGCAATTGCCGAGCCTGTCTGAATACTACTTTTAAAGTAAAGCCTTTTGTTGCCGGACGTATGAAATTGATTATCAAAAAAATATTGATTAACTTTTCCTTTCAGACTGGTAAAGAAGGGATTGTTTTTATTATTAAAGGAAACGTTAGACATGAGAGGCAGGGATTAATTAAATGTATTCATTTAAAACAGTGTTTTTCCCTGGCTAAGTTCAGTTTCCCTCACGTACCTATGAAAATATAAAACCACCTGTAAGGGTGGTTTTAATGTTGTATTTACTCTTGAATTAATTTGATTCTATTTAATCAACTTAACACCTATGGCACTTGCGCCCTTAGGAGTCATTTCTACTTCAAAAGTAACTTTATCTCTTTCTTTTATTGAATCTACAAGACCATTAATGTGAACAAAAACACTTTCTTGTGTTTCGTGATCTTTAATAAAGCCAAAGCCTTTTGAATCATTGAAGAAACTTACTGTTCCTTTTCTAATAGCTTCAACTTCTATATCTTCCTGTCTAGAGATTCCAATCTTTATGTTTTCATGATTAATGATGGCTTTCTTTTTAGTCGGATCCGGAGGGGTTGAGCTTATATTGCCATTCTCATCCACATAGGCCATCATATCTTCCAAATCATTGCCTTTGCTGGAATTTGCTTTACGCTCTTCTTTCTTTTCTGATTTTTCCTGCTTTTTCTTAAGCCTTTTTTTCTCTTTTTCCTTCTTGTTGTAAGTTTCTCTTGATTTTGCCATTTAAATTTAATTGATTAAAAACATTTATTTCTAAACCCCGGAGGATTCTTTATTCATTCCTTACCTGAATCGGGTGTATATCTTAAATAACCAAATACCTGGTACTTGTGTTTTAAATATCAAAAAATCAAAAAGTATAATGATTTTTAATTCCCTGAGACAGACTTGCAGATAATCTGAAGATCGATGAAAGGATATACAAATAACGGAAATTTTTCGGTATCTTCCTATTTTAACAACATATATTCATTACATAAGTTCTTGTTAAGCCTCGGAAAGCAACTATTTACATTCTCTGAATAAACTTTTACGAAAATCAACTATTTATTCTCATAAACTTAAACACGCCGTTGGATATTAACGTATACCATAATTGTTAATAAAAAAACCATCGTTATGAAAACATTGCTTTACAGTCTATTTTTTATTATAGCCATACAATTAAGCTCCTGCAATTCTATTTGCCATAAAGAAGAAACTCTTGTTGAGGAAACCAAAGTTGACGAAGTGGCAGAGGAAGCTGCGAAAGTTTTACGTAGAAAGGATTTATAAAATTACTCCCGCATCCATTTAGCCAAAAAAAGTACCCTTCACTCATACTACATTCTGTCTTCACCACACAGAACAGGAAGGTAAAGTTATGCCCACACCAACCCAAATTCAAAATTTTAAAGGCCTGACCCATTGCTTTTAAAAACGGAAAAAATTAAGCCAGGACTACGTCCTTTTAAAAAACACGAATGCTATTAAAATTGAAAAACTTATACTTTAATAGGATTTTTTTATATATTAAAGATCTGTTTAAATTAGTTTAGTTATGCGCATCAGATACTTCGCCTTTTTACTTTCCTTTATAGTAACTTTTCCTTCACTTGCACAAACAAGCAAACCTATTTATGAGGACAATTTTGACGACCTTGAAATCGGATGGAGGTTACTAAACGGCCCTACCGATCAGTCTGAAATCAAAAGCAGCAAACTCTCATGGAAACATATGGATCCGCAGGGAAGTACCATTAGCAACTATTTTAACCTTATAAATACCAAAGTTGAATTTTCAGCCGAAGCAAAATTTACAGTAACCAGAGTTGGAAGTGAATATGGATTAATGGTCGGCACTGACCAGGAAAATGCAGTGTATTGCCTGATAAAAAATATGCAATACCGGATACTACTTGTGAAAGGCGGTAAACCAACTCTTCTGAAAGATTTCTCTACCTCACTGAAAATAAAGCCCACAGGAAGTCTGCTGAAAGTCTCCGTCAAAGGTGCTGTGTTAAAATTTTATTCCAATGACAATTTGCTTGCAGAAGTCCCCTATCCTTCCGACATGGGAAAATCAATAGGATTTGCCTTATGGGGTGCTTCTTCCGTTGACATTGATGACTTTGCTATTCGTGGAGCAAAACTCCCTATAAATGTGGTGCCCAATCTTGCCTACACAAGCCCGGCTGAGAATCTTGGCCCAGGGGTAAATTCAGCCTACGGTGAACTGACACCGGTAATTACACCTGATGGAAAAGGCCTTTATTTTACACGGACTTATTCACCGGAGAATATAGGAGGAAGCTCAGATTATCAGGATGTATATTACTCTGCTTATGAAAATGGCAAATGGACAAAAGCTGTTAACATAGGTGCTCCTGTAAATAATCATGGCCCAAATGCGGTCTCATCGGTAAGCCCGGACGGCAATACCTTACTACTCATGAATACCTACGATAATCAAGGAAACGCCATGGGTATGGGGCTCTCAATGAGCCACAGAAGCCGGAACGGCTGGAGCCTGCCTGAAAAGGTCAATATTCGGAACTACTACAATAAAAGCCGCTTCAACGAATATTTCCTGAGCAACGATAAAAAGATCCTGCTTTTGGCATTGGAAAGAGATGACACCCATGGCTCCAGGGATATTTACGTTTCTTTTCGTGAGCCGGGAAGCAACATATGGTCAGCGCCCAAAAATCTTGGCCCTGTTTTGAACACCCCGGGGGTAGAATTATCACCCTTCCTTGCTGCTGATGGTGTTACCTTATACTTCAGCAGTACAGGCCATCCGGGTTATGGAAAGAATGACATCTTTATAACACGTCGACTCGACGATACCTGGACAAACTGGTCAGAGCCACAAAACCTGGGAATGCCCGTTAATTCCAAAGGCATGGATGCTTATTACAGTGTACCGGCATCAGGAGAATATGCTTATTTTGTTTCGGAAGATAAATCCTATGGGCAAAGCGATATTATGAGAATAAAACAGCCGATACAGGTAAAACCTAAACCCCTGGTGTTGGTTTATGGCAGAGTTCTTAATAGTAAAACCGGAGAACCTATAGAAACAGGAATTACCTATAGAAATTTTAACACCGATGACGAAATCGGAATGGCTCATTCAAATTCGGAAGATGGTGCTTATAAAATGACCTTACCTTATGATCAAATCTATTCATTCTTTGCAGAAAAACCCGGATTTTATTCAGTAAGGGACACCATTGATATTCCCAAAATTAGCGAATACATGGAACTTGAACGTGATATATATCTGACACCATTTGATATAGGAGAAGAAATTCCACTTAAAAATATATTTTTCGAGCGTAGCCTTCCGGTATTGAAGCCTACCTCCTATCCTGAATTAAATAAACTCATTGAGCTTTTGAAAGAAAACCCAAGCGTGGAAATAGAACTGGCCGGACATACAGATAATACCGGAAATGCTGCCGGCTTGGTAAGACTTTCGGAGAAAAGAGTTGAAACCGTGAAAGAATATCTTATCGCAGGTGGAATACATCCGAGCCGAATCAGCGGAGTTGGCTATGGGGGAACCAGGCCAATCGCCGGAAACGATACAGAAGAAAACAAGCAAAAAAACAGACGTGTGGAATTTAAAATAGTAAAATTATAGACAAATCAATTCATCATAAAAGGAGAGCTTTTGCGATTTTTATAGCTATGCCAGGCAGTAGATAAAAATAGTATTAGTGCAGCCAATACTGCACTTATAGCTATTGAATTGGTTGAATCCCATTGCCTTACTGTAATAGCGACCAAACCCCAAACTCCCACCATAGCGGCTTCACGCATATTTCTAAAATAGATAAGCAAAAGGTAAATAAAGCAAGCAACGGCTATTAAAACAATTGTCCATAACTCAGCCGATAAAGGGCTTCCATCCCATCCAAAGCTAACTAAAAATGCAGAAATATTAGCCACCGTAGCTAAAACAATCCAACCGAAATATATAGTAAACGGCCACCACACTAATACAATAACAGAGCGTGGGGCATCCCACATTTCCAGATCCAGTCGATATACAAGCATTATCAGGGAAAACAATAACAAAGCCATCAGAATGACCGATAAGCCGATATATTCATTGACCCATGCCAAAACCCATAGAGCATTCGCTATATTAGCAAGGGAAAACCAGAGACCAGTGTTTCGTATAATATCTGACTTTGTACTCTTTAGAAGGATATACCATTGGTAAATGGTAAAAGCAATAAGAAGCAGATAAATGATCCCCCAGATAGAGAAAGCATATCCCGCAGGTGCAAATAATGTATCATACCTCCGGCTAACATCGCCTACTGAATCAGTTCCAAGTACTCCTGTATTGGAAAGATAGTTAATGGCCAGTACTGCAAGTAAGCTTACAGTATTTACAAGCACCAGAATTGCATTTTTACTCATATCTTTCTATTTATAAGCATAACAGATGAAACTTCAAAGAGTTTTTAATAAGCATAAAAGCAAAAAGGGTAAAGCATGACGCCCTACCCTTTTGCAAATTGATCAAATACTTAATACTTACTTCAATTTTAAAACTTTTTTGGTCAACACAATATTCTCCAAAATCACCTGAACAATGTAAAGTCCTTGAGGAAATTCACTGCCCAGGATTATATCCTGATTTGTGCTTAATGAATCAGACTCAAAAACCACATTTCCTTTTACATCAATCACCTTCAATTTCATTATTTCAGTCACCGGTGTGACCACATTAAGGTTAAATACCTCAAAGAAAGGATTTGGGAATAAAGAATGAGAAATATGTATGCTCGGATTAAGAGATGTAATTATGGATACCGGATGACTTACCTGCGCACTTCCGAACTGGTTGCTAACATTTACTGATACTTCACCACTTACTGTTCCTTCCGGGAAATGTATAGTTACAGAATTTGTCCCTTCACCCTCTGTAATAACTGCCCCTTCCGGAATTGACCATTCATACGTAGCAGTTGGGTCGGCATCTTCCGGAACTGTAAACGTATAGGTATTTCCTAATTCTACTCCTGAAGGTCCATTGATGGATGAGACATCAGGGATATGTCCGGACGCAACCTGCACCGAAGCCACAACTGTTTCTGTTTCATTGGTTTCAGCTACAGAAATACCCACTGTCCCGGGATTGTCCCCAAAGTCGACAATTATGCTGTTGGTACCCTGGCCACTTATAATACTTGCCCCTCCTGAAACACTCCATTCATAAGTTGAGCCCTGGTTATCCGGAACCGTATATACTATGCCTGTGGAACCCGTGGCTACATTCACCGGACCTTCAACAGAATAATCTGCCTGAGCGGCTCCGCTGCTTACATGAGTAGTGGAAACACTGCTACCAAAATGATTGCTTTCTTCTACACTTATAACAACTGATTCAGGTTCATTACCAAAATCTATTACCACATTGCTTGTCCCTTGCCCGCTAACAATGCTTGCACCACCTGACACATTCCATACATAACTCGATCCTTCATTATCAGGAACAGAATAGACTACTCCTGATGCCCCTGTGACAACATTCACCGGACCTGAAACTACCCTTTCAACAGGAGTATGGCCACTGGAAACACTTAGGCTAGCAGTGGAACTACCAAATAAATTGCTTTCTACAACTGACACAGATATTGTTTCCGGGTCATTTCCAAAATCCACCACAATGCTATTGGTCCCCTGTCCTGAAACAATGCTGGCACCTTCAGAAACATTCCACACATATTCAGACTGTGTGTTATCTCCGACAGAATATACCACTCCGGCAGAACCGGTAGGAACGTAAAGAGATCCGGATACAACAGGAACAGCAGGAATCTCACCAGTAGTTATGTTAATGCTAGAAACTGCATTTCCGAAGGCATTGCTCTCCTCCACATTTATAGAAACAGAACCTGGGGTTTCTCCAAAATCAATGACAACACTGCTTGTTCCTTGTCCACTTATAATACTAGCACCTCCCGTAACATTCCATACATAGTTTGATCCCTGGTTATCAGGAATCGAATATACAATTCCGGTAGAACCTATGGCAATGTGCTCCGACCCGGATATGGTTTGTGATCCCGGACTGTTGCTATAGTAAATAGTTACTTCAGATGATGAAGCAGGACAACTACCATTGCTGATTATCCAACGGAATCTATTGGCACCTTCCTGAAGATTACTTACTACACTATTATGTGATGTCGGGGAATTGATTTCAGCACTTCCGCCAAGAACTTCCCATTGTCCGGAACCCATTTCAGGAATATTTCCTGCTAATGTAGCTGTGGCAGAGGTGACATACTGATCAGATCCTGCATTAGAGGTCGTTGGAAGAGGCTCAACCTGAACATTAACTGTTTCAGAAATATTAAGACATTCATTCTGACTTACTGTAACTGAATAATTTCCTGTTTCGATGGCGGTATAGGTAGCACCGGTTCCTACCTGGGTAGCTCCCCTTCGCCAGACATAGCTAAGGTTTGCGCCGGTGTTGGCACTTAACACTACACTGCCTCCCTGACAGAAGGTGCTTGGCTCGCCGACAGAAATGGTGGCTGTCGGATTGGCATGTATAGTAACCAGTTGCTCTGCACGTGGACTTTCGCATCCATTGACGGTCTGAGAAACATAGTAGGATGTAGTGCCGACCGTTGCCGTTGAAGGTGTTGGAGCTGAACTTAACGCTGCACCTCCGGATGGCTGGGTATACCATCTTAATCCTGAGCCTGTCGCTGTCAATGGACTTGACTCAGCTCCCTGGCAGTAATTTGCATCCGGCGCAGACAGTGCTGCAGGTATTGCATTTACCGTAACAGAGGTGGCCGAAGAGCTTGTTGAGCAATTATTGGCGTTCGTTACGGTAACAGTATAATTTCCGGTTTGAGAAGCGGTATATGTTGCATTAGTACCAACCTGTGTAGATCCTCTTCGCCATACATAGCTAAGATTTGTTCCGGTATTGGCACTTAGCACGACATTACCTCCCTGACAAAAGGTGGTTGGCCCACCGGCAGAAATGGTGGCTGCCGGATTGGCATGTATGGTAACTAACTGCTCTGCACGTGGACTTTCGCATCCATTGATGGTCTGAGAAACATAATAGGAAGTAGTGCCAACACTTACCGTTGACGGTGTCGGTGCTGAGCTTAACGCTGTTCCTCCGGAAGCTTGCGTATACCATCTTAAGCCTGAACCCGTAGCGGTCAAAGGGTTTGCTGTAGCTCCAAGGCAATACTCTACACCCGATGCTGATGGTGCACCAGGAATTGTATTTACGGTCACAGAAGTGGTCGAAGACACTGTAGAACAATTGTTGACATTGGTTATAGTCACCGTATAATTTCCACTTTGAGAAGCAGTATATGTTGCATTAGTACCAACCTGTGTAGTTCCTCTTCGCCATACATAGCTGAGGTTTGCCCCGGTATTTGCACTTAACACCACATTACTTCCCTGACAAAAGGTGGTTGGCCCACCTGCGGTAATTGTAGCAACAGGGTTTGCATGTATTGTTACTAGTTGATGCGCTCTTGCACTTTCACAGCCATTCACGGTTTGAGAAACATAATACGATGTATTACCCAGAATTGACGTAGATGGCGTAGGCACTTCACTTAATTCAACTCCCCCACTTTCAGCGGTAAACCATCTGAGATTTACTCCAATGGCTTCTAAGGGTGCTGCATTGTCACCAGAACAATAAGTGACAGTCATGGTCCCTGGTGCTGAAGGAGTAGGATTGACCGTTACCGAAATAGTTGAAGATGTACTGGAGCAATTATTGACATTAGTTACGGTCACTGTATAATTTCCAGTTTGGGAAGCCGTATATGTAGCATTGGTTCCTACCTGTGTAGTCCCTCTTCGCCATATATAGCTGAGATTTGCTCCGGTATTTGCACTTAATACAACATTGCTTCCCTGGCAGAAAGTAATAGGCCCTCCGGCGGTAATGGTGGCAGTAGGATTAGCATGTATGGTTACTACCTGCTCCGTCCGTGGACTTTCACATCCATTTACAGTTTGAGATACATAATAGGACGTATTTCCAGCCGATGCTGTTGAAGGCGTTGGAGCTGAAGCTAAGGCAGTACCTCCGGATGCCTGAGTATACCACCTCAATTCTGAACCCGTGGCGGTCAATGGACTTGCTGTGACTCCTTCGCAATAACTCACACCGGATGCTGTCGGTGCCGACGGTAAAGGGGTAACGGTGACAGATGTAGCTGGTGAGGTTGTGGAACAATCATTGGCATTTGTTACGACTACTGTATAATTTCCG
>JBKBXU010000172.1:0-9673 GCA_046313675.1 Cytophagaceae bacterium | reverse complement strand
GAGGATTGGTGAGGTTATTGATTTTTCTTTTACGATCAGCTTTTTCATAAGCTAAAATATTTCATAAAAATCCGGAAAGAATGGTTTTGGTATATTATCCGGAAGATTATACAGGGATCCACTTATTGCTTAAGTGCGTCCATAAATGGCTTTTTATAGGAGTCGCTCAGCGGCAATTTATGGTCAGTTGCATATACATAATCTGCCGTGTAGGATTCCACAAAACTTAGGTTCACGGCATAGGAGCGATGTATCTGTACAAAACCATTCTCTTCAAACTGTAGCAGCAGGCTTTTGAGCGATTCGCGGAGGACGTAGGTTTTGTTGTCGGCTGTGTGGAGCTCGGTGTATATGTTGTCCGCTTTCAGGAACACAATGCGCCTGATGTCCACCAGTGTTTTTTTAGATCCGGTTTTTACCGGGATCTGCCGAGCAACCTGAGTTGATTCGCGGTGAAGTGCCATTTCAATGTTTGTGTAAATAATATCGGGATTGAAAGGTTTGGGAATGTAGGCGGCCGGTTCCGTAAATTTGGCTCGAGTGACGGTGGCAACATCGGTGTTGGCAGTAATGTAAATAAAAGGAATGCCGAAGGCATCTTTTAACATGGCGCCTAGGTCTATTCCGTCATTTTTAGAATAATCCAGGCCAATATCCAAGAGCACAAGGTCGGGCACTTGTTGCTCAATGAGTGCAACAGCCTCTTCGTATCGATGGGCAACTGCCACCACTTTATATCCCAGCCGAATAACAATCCTGCGCAGTTCCTCCGCTATGATGGACTCGTCTTCTACGATCAAAATGTTGGCCCCCGTCATGCTTTAAAAGAAATTGTAGTGACCAAACCATTGTCATTTGTGCGCGTCATCTCTGCCTGTATTTGCTTGCAAAGGATGTTGATCAACATAAATCCCAAGCCTTCGCTTTGGATGGTAGACGTATCTAGTCCGCTCCCATTGTCCCGGATGCTGATCACAAAATAATCCCCATTTCTTTTTCCGAGTATTTCCACCATCACCGGCTGCCCAGGGGCAAAGGCATGTTTGATGGAATTGGAAACAACCTCTGTAATAATCAACCCCAAAGGTATGGAAAATTCCAAGCCTGTTCTGTAGTTTTCTACTTCTATTTTCTTTTCAAGCGCAATGGCTTTTCCCTTGTTCATATCATAGAGTAGGTTCGCAAGTTCTGTAATGTAGCCCCCTAATTCTACCTGTTGTAAATCCTTATTGGCATACAATTTATTATGGATAATCGACATAGCTACCACTCTGGCCTTTACATCATTGATTACATCTAAGGCTTCCTTCGAGTGAGCGCCATCTTGCTGAAGTCCCAGCATGCTCACAATCATCTGCAAATTGTTTTTCACCCGATGATGCACCTCCCTGAGCAGCATGTCTTTCTCGTGTAGGTTGTGACTCAGTTCATTCTGATAGTCTGTGGCACTTTTTCTGAATGTGAGTAATGCAATCAACAGTAGAACTACCATCATCACCGTGTAGATAATTTCCAAATAAAGGAGTTGATTGCCCTGAAACGTGTTGGTCGGTTGAAATAGGTTCAAATGTGCGCCAATGTGCCAAAAGAGCAGGATGGCTACCACAACTACAGTAAGTCCGACGATGACACGAATATTGTTATAAATAGCAAAGATAATCACCAGAAAAACAAGGTACAGGCCATCTGCATTCAGGGAATGAGGTATGGTAAAGGGAATACTTAGTAGGATGGCAAACAGCAGTCCGGTGAAGATGTTTTTGGCGGTGCGTACCTTTCGTTTGTAATTGAGCAGAAGGATCGTCAGCAGGATGAAGGTAGTTATCAGGCTATGTAGGATCAGGGTGGTGTCTGCCATGCCAAAGGTGAAAATGTTTTCCAGCAGCTTAGCCACCACACTAAAAAAACAAATACCGTTGACCAGCCTTACTGAATGTCTTTCAGGTGGTGTGATGTAGGATGCATCCGTTCCAAAATCCAGTATCTTTTTAATCCATTTTAGCATAAAGCCGACTTTAAGAGTAAAATAGGTAAGGAAATAATATTAAAACCTTTTTCGATGTCTGTACTCAGATAAATTTCGAAAAAAGCTGCAAGATACCTGCATTTTAGTAATTTAAAAAAAAGAAACAAAAACACAGGGCAACTAATGTTGTAAAAAAGGTGGTTTTTGTATGCGAAACAAGCCTTCTTGCTATTCACATACAAAGATTCCCCATTCACATACAAATATTCCTCCGCAAATTGCTTTGTGACATAGCCCCTGCTAGTTTTGATTGAAAAATTAGATGAGATTTTTTAGACTCTCGGAATATGCTATTTAATGCAAAAATTTGGTGTAACACAAGAATAATATAACATGATCACTACCTACTTATCTGCCGCAAACCGGCAAAACGGCTTTCACAGGGATTTACACAGAAACATTATGCTTCTGGTGGCTTCAGCTTTTTTCATCATCATAAGTGTTTCTGCATTCGCACAGCCACCTGTGTCTGAAGACGATTGTGGAAGAACCACACTTTACTTTAATAGTTCTACAGACGTAAGCGCTACGATCCACGAATTATCCGGGACTAATCAAGGGTCGGGTACCTGGGAGGCCTGGATAAAAAAGGAAAACTGGAGTAGCTACGGTGGCGATGAAAAACTCTTCATGAATGACTTTGATCACCCTCATGAAAGGGCATTTTACATTTCGCTTCATAGTGCTGTAGGGCTGCATTTTCGGTCAGGCGGTGGCCCGGTTGATTATATATCCAATACGTCCACATTTGGGTTTTCGGCCAACTCCTGGCATCATTTTGCAGCTACCTGGAGTGAGTCCGAAGGGACAGTCACAACGACTATCTTCATAGACGGAGTAGCCGCAGGTAGCACTACGTCCACCTCTACCTTCGATCTTGGGTCGTCCTTTTACCTTGGAGGGAAGGATGGTACTTTCAAAATGCGGCAGGGTGAAATGGCTGAGGTTCGCGTTTGGAATGTGGCTAGAACCGAAGCTGAAATTGCTGATAACAAAAACCTATTGCTTTTAGGTGATGAAGATGGCTTGGTAGCCTATTGGCCTTTGGATGAAGCCTATGGTAGTACAACAGTTACTAATATGGTGAATGATGGATCAGCGGGTACTGTCAATAACCTGGATGAATTAGGCTGGAGAAGCTTCCCCTTGACAGTTCAAGAATCAGGAGACTTGATTCTGATTGAGGATACTTATGATTTTGGTACACAAATGACCAATGAAAGTTCTGATGCTCGGGTTTTTACTATTACCAATCTTGGAACTTCCCCTATAGATCTTTCCGCAAATCCAATATCCGCACTAACAGGTGATCATGCTGACCAATATGCGCTCGATCTGTCAGCTACAGCCACTGAATTGTCAGCTGGTGCATCAACTACTTTTTCCATTACATTCTCCCCAACTTCAGTGGGAGTGAAAAATGCAGTATTCTCATTTGCTAATGTTTCAGCTTGTTCAGACCCCTATACTTTTAACCTGACAGGTATCAGCAGTACATTATCCGCGGCTATCAATATTGACGCCCATGTTTCCATTTATGGACATGCTGGTGGTGAGTTAACTGTATCTGCATCAGGCGGTACGGCTCCCTATACTTACCTGTGGAGCAATTCTCAGACAACCACTACTATCTCCGACTTGACTGCCGGTGAATATACAGTTACTGTGACGGATGCAGAAGATGCCTCTGTGGAGCTTGCAGCTACCATTACTCAGCCTGAAGAATTAGTGGCTTCCATAGTGGTAGTTTCATTTGTTACCACCGTTGGTGGAAATGATGGAGCATTAACGGCCTCTGCTACGGGTGGTGTGGAGCCTTATACTTACTTATGGAGTAACGAAGCCACCACAGCGTCTATCACCGACCTAGAGGCGGGGCAGTATTCAGTGACCATTACTGATGACAATGGTGCTACTTCGGAGGCTATTGTCTCCATCACCGACTCTCCCTTCATTACCACCTGGAAAACCGATAACACCGGCTCCTCCAATGACCAATCTATCACTATCGGTACTACGGGTACAGGCTACAACTATACCGTGTATTGGGAAGAAGTGGATAATGAAACAAACAATAATGCAGGTGCAGAGATCAATTTCAACGATTCCAATACACCCCACACCATCGACTTTGGCGCCCCCGGTATCTATCGGGTGAAGATATACGGTGACTTCCCGCGTAGCTATTTCCCTCCATTTAGCAGTTTAAACGACAAACTAAAAATACTCACTATCGAGCAATGGGGTGATAATGAATGGACAAGTATGCTCGCTGCATTTGCCGGTTGTTCCAATCTTACCATGTCTGCCACAGATGCCCCCAATCTTGAGCATGTAACGAATATATCCGTAATGTTCAGAAGTGCTACATCCTTTAATGGCGACCTGAGTGCATGGGATGTAAGTGGTGTGACCAACATTGAATACATGTTTCAAGGTGCAACTTCCTTTAATGGCGATGTCAGTACATGGGATGTAAGTAAGGTTACACTTATGAGAAATGTGTTCCATAGCGCCTCTTCCTTTAATGGTGACCTAAGTACATGGGACGTAAGCAGTGTTACAAACATGTTTCGAATGTTCTCTAATGCTACATCTTTTAATGGTGACCTGAGCGCATGGGATGTAAGTAAAGTAACTGAGATTGCCTATATGTTTGATGGCGCCTCTTCCTTTGATAAGAATCTGGGCGCTTGGGACATCAGCAGTGTGACCAGCATATACGATATGTTGAGCAATACCGGACTTTCTACCAAAAATTACGATAACACCCTGATAGGTTGGGCGACACTTGATGCCGGTGAAACAAGAATCCCCACCGGTTTATCTTTTAGAGCTTCCGGTCTTACCTACTGCAATGGCAGTGCGGCACGTGCCACCCTCACCGGCACCTACATCTGGACCATAACCGGGGATGCTCAGGAATGTCTACCTTTCATTACCACTTGGCAGACGAGCGAAGCAGACGAGTCCATTACCATTCCCACTACAGATACCGGCTACAGCTACACCGTAGACTGGGGTGACGGCTCAACGGACGAAACAATCTATACATCTGATGCTACCCACGAATATGCCGCTGCCGGCACCTATACCGTAACTATATCCGGTGACTTCCCTCGCATCTATTTCAACAACAGCGGAGACAAAGAAAAAATCCTTACCGTAGAGCAATGGGGAGATAATCGCTGGACATCAATGGCCCGAGCCTTTGAGGGCTGCGGACAGCTCTCAATCCCGGCCTCTGATATACCTAATCTAGATCAAGTGACCGATATGAGTTATATGTTCTCAGGCGCTACTGCTTTTAATGACGATATCAGTGCATGGGATGTGAGAAATGTGACAAATATGTCCGGCATGTTTAACGATGCTTCTGCTTTCAACCAAACCATTGGTAATTGGGACGTGCGAAATGTAACGGATATGAGTTTTATGTTTAACAACGCCACAGCCTTCGATCAACCCATCGGCAGTTGGGACATCAGCAGTGTGACGAGCATGAATGCGATGCTTAATAGTGCCGGTCTTTCTACAGCACACTATGATGCTACCCTTATGGGCTGGGCTATGCTGGACACCGAAAACGGAGAAACACAAATACCCACAGGAATCACCCTCAACTCCGATGGCCTAACGTATTCATGTGAAGGAGCACAGGCTCGCGCTACGCTGATTGATACCTACAGCTGGTTCATTTCCGGAGATGAAGCCTTGAAATGCAATCAGACTATAATCTTCGAACCGCTCAGCACAAAAACTTTTGGTGATGACACTTTTGAATTAACAGCCACAGGCGGAGAAAGCAGTAATGCAGTTATATTTATTAGTTCCGATGAAACGGTAGCGACAATCTCAGGCAGCACAGTGACCATCATTGGCGCAGGTACCGCAACGATCACGGCATCTCAGGAGGGCAATGATCATTACACAGCAGCCACTTCGGTTGAGCAGGTTTTGACTATAAATAAAGCCACAGCCGAGGTGGCGATCACTGACCTGGAGCAAGAGACCGATAGCTCAGCAAAGGAGCCAACCATCACCACGATCCCGGGCGGTCTGAATTATACAATAACCTATGATGGTTCAATTGAGGCACCTTCAGAGATAGGTAGCTATGATGTTGTAGTTATCATTAATGAGGCTAACT
Organism: Cytophagaceae bacterium; assembly: GCA_046313675.1. Taxonomy (GTDB): domain Bacteria; phylum Bacteroidota; class Bacteroidia; order Cytophagales; family Cytophagaceae; genus JBKBXU01. The sequence continues at coordinate 3,497 of JBKBXU010000172.1, read as the reverse complement.
ATGAGGGAACAGCCACAGCCACTTTTGTACTGACCAACGTATTGGGGATTATTTCAGGAAATGATGAAAGTCTGATTTTGTACCCGAATCCTGCTGCGGAAAGTTTTGAAGTTAAGTCTGTCCGAAATGAACAGATTATGGTATTTGATCTAAATGGCAGATTTCAATTACAAAGCCACACCAATACAATGACAGATATCAGTATGCTGAGTGAAGGAGTTTATCTGGTTAAGCTATCAGGGGGGAGTCTCTTATTGATTAAGCAGTAAATAAAGCCTGCTTATAATTGAGCTACTGTCTGTAAAAGTTGCCTAAGCGAAATAGGATTTCAGGCGATTCGTTGCAAAAAAAACATTTTGGGTAGCCTCTGTATTAGTGGGGGCTGCCTTTTTTTGTCATTTAGCCCCCGTTTATAGAGATGCATTTTGGGCTTTATAATGCTATGGTTAAAGATACAATATACAATACGAGCGAAGCGACTGATTTATTTTGCTTTGTAATAGAGTATCTTATTGCATTGTTCACGGTTGAATCACCCATTGGAGATAAGCAGATTTAAGCTTAGATGAAAACAGTTCAAGATTATTCTAATAGCTTTCTTCGCAATTCCATAAGAAACTCAACCTGCCTGCTGTTAATTTTTAGCAAAGCCTCTTTAAATGTAAAAAAAGCCCCTTTATCTGCTTCCGGAAATCGAGATACTTTTCCAGACTTTGGTGGCCATTCCATTTCAAAGGTATTGGATTCGATTTGAGGGGATCCTTCAATGTCAGTTTTAAATGCCCAGGCATGAATGATTTTTCCCCCTTTAAGTTTTACTGCCCCTAATGCAAAATAAGGTGGGGCTGGATTAATTCCGGTTTCCTCCCGGAATTCCCGTACAGCAGTTTCTTCCAATGTTTCATTGCCTTCCGGAAAGCCTTTGGGTATGCTCCAGGATCCTGCATCTTTATTCTTAAAAAAAGGACCTCCGGGATGTATCAGAAAGTGTTCATGTTTCCCATTTTTTATTCTATACATCAACATTCCTGCGGTTATTTGTGGCATTTTTACTAAATTGGATTGCCGGACTAAAAGTTTAAAATATATGTTTAAAAATGTAGAACATATAGGGATAGCGGTTAGAGATTTGCAAGCCGCTTCAGAAGTTTATACCAAACTTTTGAATATAAAGCCCTATAAAAGTGAAGAAGTAGAAAGCGAAAGAGTCGCAACGCTATTTTTTAAGACAGGGTCTACTAAAATTGAATTGTTGCAGGGGCTTGATGAAACTAGTGCAATATCAAAATTTATTATTAAAAAGGGAGAAGGTATTCACCATATCGCCTTTGAAGTCGAAGATATAGGCAAAGAAATGGCAAGACTGAAATCGGAGGGATTTCAGTTGCTTAATGAAGAACCTAAAGAAGGCGCTGATAATAAATTAATTTGTTTTGTGCATCCCAAAGATGCCGGAGGCGTGCTAATCGAATTGTGTCAGGAGAAGAAATTATAGAGTGAAAATTAGTATTTCCACCCCACATTATTTTTTTTGGCTTTTTTAGCATCTTTAACACATTTTGCATTCCTTTTGGTACAGGAAGCCACCGATCCTAGTAACAATACACAGACGATAAATGCTGTCAAATATTTTTTCATACAAATCAGATTTTCATTTGTCCACTCTTACGCATTTTCTTTATTTTCTTTTGGTTCTTTTTACAACCTGCCCTGGATTTAACACAGGAAGAGGCTGTAAATGAGATGGTAAACATCGTTAAGAGTAAATATACAAGATATTTCTTCATTTCAGTTATCTTTATAATTGAGTTTCTAAACAAATTTAAACAAATTCACGGAAAAATTAAAATCATTAGCTGATAAATTAATGAACGAAAAAAGAACAGATATAGCGTCTATAGGAGAGTTTGGTTTGATAGAAAAAATTAAGTCTAAATTTTCCGATCTTCGACAGGCGTCAACTATTAAATCCATAGGAGATGACGCTGCTGTCATTGACTGTGGACAGGAACTAAGGGTAGTTACCACTGATATGCTTGTTGAAGGTGTTCACTTTGATTTGACTTACATGCCTCTTAAGCATTTAGGTTTTAAGGCTGTAGCGGTAAATATTTCCGATCTGGCCGCTATGAATGCCATGCCTGAACAAATTACCGTTGGCATAGCCATTAGTAACCGTTTTTCTGTAGAAGCGGTTGAAGAAATCTATGAGGGGATAAAAATTGCGTGCGATGCCTACAAAGTTGATTTAATAGGGGGCGATACCACGTCCTCCCGGTCAGGATTGATCTTATCCATAACTGCCATTGGCAGAAGTTCTGCAGACCAGGTCGTGTATAGGTCAGGGGCAAAGGAAAATGATATTTTGTGCGTTACAGGCGATCTTGGCGGGGCCTATATGGGACTTCAGGTACTTGAAAGGGAAAAGCAGGTATTTCTTTCCAATCCTGACATGCAGCCGGAGTTTTCTGATAAGGATTACCTGCTTCAGAAACAGTTACGGCCGGAAGCCCGAATGGATTTTATTCATTCCCTGAAAGATCTGGGTGTGAAGCCTGGGGCGATGATCGATATATCTGATGGGCTTGCTTCTGAATTACTGCATATTACCACCGCTTCCGGGGTAGGTGCAACCATTTACGAAGACAAGTTGCCAATAGATCAGTTGACTTTTGATACGGCCAGGGAATTTGACATGGATCCACTCACCATAATGTTGAACGGAGGAGAGGATTATGAGCTCCTGTTTACCATTTCACAAGACGATTATAAGAAGCTTAAAAATCACCCTGATATATCTTTTATTGGCCATATTACAACAAAAGAAAGTGGCGTACACATTGTTACCAAAGGTGAAAATGTTGTGCCTGTGACGGCACAGGGGTGGAAGCATTTTTAAGGAATAGATTTACTCTTCCGGATAGGGGATAAACATAAAGCTGGTAAGCTCCATGTCTATGACAAAGAGACAGCAATATTCATCGGGATCTTTAAAGGCTTGCTGAAACTCTTCGGCACTTTCTATAAGGCCTCGTTGGATGAAATATTCCATGAAGGAGGCGTAGTAGTTCCATTCGTTTTCGAAATCACCTCTTCCTATCAAAATATTGGCCCACTGAAGTTCGGCTTTACAGACCGGGAAAATCGGAAATTTTGAAAAATCACGCTTTCTAATCTGGTATGAAGCTTCTTTAATGTTTTCTGCAACTTTTACGAAGTCCTGTGTGATGGTTCCCAGGTATTTGCCGCTTAATTCCGGATCGTTTTCCATAAGTGCTATTTTAAAAATCCAAAAATAGCACTTTTATGCGTAAATCATAAAGTTTGCTGACCGGATGTATTTTCATTTGTGTGCCAAAGAAGTGCTTTTAACTAGTTCTACTTTGTCACTCTGATTTTGAGTAGTGCCGATTAATATCTTTTTGTCTATTACTGTGTCGAAACAGCATTTGTTGAATGGTACGTTTTATCTGTTTAACAGAATTTTCTGTAAATAA
>JBKBXU010000171.1:0-9691 GCA_046313675.1 Cytophagaceae bacterium | reverse complement strand
ACTTAAACCAGGTGTGCTAACAGACCCACCATCAGAGTTGAGCTTTACGGATGTCCCTTTGTCTTCTTCAACAACAACCTTTTGGGCTGGGGCTTCTACTTCAATTACTTTCTCTTCTTGTGGTGTAGTATTGTTACAAGCAAACATTAAGGTACCTGCAAATGCGCTTAATAAGAATATGGATTTCATAATTTCTATTTTTTTTAAATGGATAGCAAACGAAAGAGATAAGGTGTTTATCCTATATTTTAACTTACTGCAAGGTCGCTTTAACTGTAATGGTAACTGTTATATAATTTTAGAAATAGTTACATAGTTCACATATTCCGGAACGGGTCAGTATACTGTGAAACATATAATGAGCCGACCCCCTTTTTTATTACTTTTTTTAAAGTGTGAATCGTGCAACTAATAGAATCAATTGTGCAACACAATGTCAAGGGATAAACCGCACCTTTGTCATATAATTTAAATCTAAAGAAATATGAAATTTTATTTAATCGCAGTATTGACAGCAATTTTTATGGTAAGTAGTGCAAGTGCTCAGGACACACACCTGGGGTTTAAAGGTGGCTTAAATATATATGATGTGCACTCTACCAACAATTATAATTTTGACTCTAAAATTGGCTTTCATGCAGGAGTGCTAGCCCACATCCATTTGAGCGAAAAGTTTGCACTACAGCCGGAAATAATGTATTCAGGTCAGGGAGGAAAGTATCAAAATTCAAATGCAAGGCTTAACCTGGACTATATCAATGTGCCTGTTCTTTTACAATACATGTTCAATAATGGTTTCAGGTTGCATGCTGGCCCACAGGTGGGGTTTTTGATGAAGGCAAATTCAATTAATAACCATATGAGTGCAAACCATACCAATGATTTCAACATGCTGGACTTTTCTTTGAGCGTGGGAGCCAGTTATGTACATACCAAAAGCGGCCTGGGAATAGATGCAAGATATAACCATGGCTTAAGTCAGATCAATGAACATGGTTCTGCAAAATTAACCAACAGAGGGTTTCAGTTAGGCTTGTTTTATTTATTTGGTCATAAATCATAATGATCTAAAAGATATTGCAGAGGGACAGCATCATGTTGCCCCTCTTTTTTTATGCTATAGAGGAACTTAACAACCTGTGAAATATGTAACAATATTAAAAGTTATGTAACACTTATTGCCATAATCCTGATTAATTTTGTCGTAAGTCCAAAGAAGGAGTCCTATTGAAATTATATATAAAATACATGGTTAGTGCCAGGTGCAAAATGGCAGTAAAAGAAGCCTTAAAATCCCTTCAGCTTCATTTTGTTGTTGTCGACCTGGGAGAAGTTGAGATCATGGAACAGATTACTGCTGTTCAGCGTGAGCAATTAAGAACGGCTTTGCACTGCTCAGGACTGGAATTGATGGATGACAAAAAGGCCATATTGATTGAAAAAATAAAAAATGTTATTATTGAAAAGATTCATCACACCGATGAGTTGATGAAGATAAAATTTTCTTCTTTTTTATCAGATAAACTTAACCACGATTATACCTATCTTTCCAATTTATTTTCAGAAGTTCAGGGAACAACGATTGAGCAATTCATAATATGTCATAAAATCGAACGTATCAAAGAATTAATTATTTATGGCGAGCTGAATATTACTGAGATTGCCTGGAAAATGAACTACAGCAGTGTTGCCCATTTATCTAACCAATTTAAAAAAATTACCGGGCTTTCACCTTCCCACTTCAAACAATTAAGGGAAAAAAAGAGGAAGCCGATAGAAGAAATCGGAGGTTCAAATTGCTAATTATAGAATCGATAAAAATATACACATATGGTACTAGCCAATAAGCACGAACATAATTACGCCAGAAGTTTGATAGAGGCAAGCCTGGATCCGCTGGTTACCATCAACATAGAGGGCAAAATTACCGACATGAATGAGGCAATGGCTCTTATAACCGGTGTGTCGCGTCAGAAGCTAACGGGAACTGACTTTTTTGATTATTTTACAGAACCACAAAAGGCCCGTGAAGTATATCAGCAAGTATTTTCAAAAGGATCCATTGCCGATTGTCCACTTACGCTACAACATATAGATGGTAAACTTACAGATGTATTGTTTAATGGCTCTGTTTATAAAGACGAGGCAGGCAATGTGCTGGGTGTAGTAATTGTGGCTAGAGATGTCACTGATCAAAAAATACAGATTGCCAAAGAGTTGCAAGAAGCGAGAGCTTTTGCAGACCTGGCCAGGGGAATTGCCGAAGAAGCAAAATGCAAAGCCGAAGATGCTGTAAAAGCCAAACAGCAATTCCTCTCCAACATGAGTCATGAAATCCGTACGCCTATGAATGCTATAATCGGATTTACAAAAGTGGTGCTGAGAACCGATCTTACTCCCAAGCAAAGAGAATATCTTACCGCCATAAAAACCAGTGGCGATGCCTTGATTTTACTTATAAACGATATACTTGATCTGGCAAAAGTTGATGCCGGAAAGATGACTTTTGAGCAGATCCCTTTCAAAATGTCCTTGTCGATATCTGCCATGCTTCATTTGTTTGAGACAAAAATCCAGGAAAAAAATTTAAAACTGATCAAAGAATTTGACAGCAAGATTCCGGAAGTCCTGATCGGGGATCCTGTACGTTTGCATCAGATCATCTTGAACCTGGTTAGTAATGCAGTGAAGTTCACAAAAGTTGGCAAAATCATTGTGAGCGTTCAGGTGCTCAATGAAAATGAGGGGAAGGTAACCATTGAATTTGCCGTTAAAGACACAGGGATTGGCATCGCAGAAGATAGAATTAAAAGCGTATTTGAAGATTTCCAGCAGGCAACGAGTGGTACTTCAAGGCTATATGGTGGCACAGGTTTAGGATTGGCAATAGTAAAGCAACTGGTCGAGTCCCAGGGTGGAACTATTAGCTTACATAGTGAGGTGAATGTGGGTTCTACTTTTAGCTTTACCTTAAACTTCCTGAAAACTAATGCACAAGCAGAAGATGATAACCTGCCCGTTGAGTTAGAGAATGAAATTAATAATATAAAAATATTAGTCGTAGAGGATATAGCACTCAACCAACTATTAATGAAAACCCTCTTGGAGGATTTTGGATTTGGATGCGATATTGCTGCCAACGGAAAAATTGCCATAGAAAAACTTCAGGAGAACTCTTATGATGTCATTCTTATGGATTTGCAAATGCCGGAAATGAATGGCTTTGAGGCTACAGAATACATACGTAGCATCATGAAGTCAGATATTCCCATTATTGCCTTAACGGCCGATGTTACAACAACAGATTTAACAAAATGCAAGGCAGTGGGAATGAATGATTATGTAGCAAAGCCGGTGGATGAAAGGTTGTTGTATTCTAAAATAGTCGGGTCACTCCAAAAGGCCGGGCAGGAAAAATGGTCTACAGAGGCAAATGATCCAGAGCCTAAAAACAATGAGGTCAGGTGTACAAATCTTCAGGAATTGAAGCGCCGCACCAAATCCAATCCAAAATTGATGATGGAAATGATAAACCTTTATCTGGAACAAACCTATCATTTGACCGACATTATGAACAAGAGTTTAAAAACCATGGAATGGGATACCTTGTCATCTGCCGCTCATAAAATTATTCCGTCTTTTGCAATTATGGGAATTAACGGCCAATTTGAAGAAATGGCAAAAAAGGTACAGGAAGGTGCCATGACACAGGTAGGTGGGCTTCCTGAAAATATAGAAATTAATGAACTAGTTACTAAGATATTAACAGTTTGTGGCCAGGCTTGTAAAGAGCTTGAAGAAGAAATAAAACTATTAGAAAACATCGCATCAAAAAGTATTACCTCTTAAAATTTTATGAGTACAGATAATGCAGTAATGAAAAAAGAAAATAAAACCAAACTTTTCCTTGTAGATGATGACGCGTTGTTTCTTAAGTCGTTGGAAATTGAATTCAGTCAACAAAATGAATTTGAAATTGAAACATTTGCAACAGGAGAACAATGTATTGCCAGACTATCTGAAAATCCAGATGTGATAATTTTAGATTACAACCTCGACAGTGTACAAAAAGATGCCATGGACGGATTAAGCACACTGAACAGAATAAAGTCGTTTAACCCGGCTATTCCTGTTATAATGCTGTCTGCTCAGGACAAAATCGAAGTGGCTGTGAGCTGTATGAGACATAATGCTTTTGATTATGTAGTAAAAAGTGAAACAGCTTTTATTCGACTACAAAGAATTATTTCAAAAATAACCCATTACCAGAAAATTGAAAAGCAATTGAATTGGTATATGGATAGAATGTAATTTAAGGCAGAAGGATAAAAGCTGAAAGAGCCAAAAACTTAATTCTATTGAAAAGTTCGTAGAAAAGCTTTAGCCTTAGTTTTTAATTATGGTCTATAAATGTGTGAATAATGCAAATTTTTCTTAGTGCATGTAAGATTTATTAGCTGATAATTAACGAGTTTAAATCATGAAAACAATAGGAATAATTTTTTTAGTGTCAGGCATAGTTTTGATGATTTTTACCGGAACAACCTTTTTTACCAAAGAAACAATTGCGGATCTTGGTGTAATTGAAATAACAAGAAACAAGCCAAATTACATAACCTGGTCTCCTATTATTGGTATTGTTTTAATGGGAATAGGAGCACTTACTTTATTTAAGGCTTCAAAAAAGTAACTGATATTCTTCCTTGAGATTTAAAATGAGAATGGTGAAATTCCTGATGTTTTTAAAAAACCAAGCTTCAGAATCACTTTGCATGAATGACGACTGAGTGTGATTTTTTTTAAATAATCGATCCTGGCTGTCAGGATATAGTACCCAAATGTATTGTCTCTTGCCTCCCCTTCCAAGCAGCATCTTCTGGGTTTCTACAGGTTATAGAATGCTTTTGCAAACCCCCAATCCACTAATTCTAAAACATGGAAATAATGTAAGTTATTCCCATAGTTATGCAACACATACAGCTTCAAAGATAACCACCTTTGGATAGTGAAAAAATCATAAAGAGAATAAATAAATGAAAAAAATAACCATGTGCGTAATGACTACACTACTGTTGTCAGGCACAATATTAACACAAGCTAAGGCAGGAACAGAAGGTATACCTACGCCAATAGAGACTACAATCATGTCGGACAAGTCCGCAGAAACAGAGTCTTTACTATTAAGGTTAAACGAAATCAATGAAATGGATAAAAAAGCTTTGAATTCTGGAGAAAAAAGACAACTCAGAAGAGAAGTACGATCAATTAAAAGTGATCTCTCAACAAGGAACGGTGGAGGAATCTACCTTTCTGCAGGAGCACTTATACTTATCATAGTGCTTTTGATAATCTTATTATAAGCACTTACTGACACACACATATATACAAATTATAAAATAAAATATTATGGGAAGCTTACTATACTTCATTGCAGTAATACTGGTAATTCTTTGGCTTATTGGCTACTTGGGTTTCAGTTCAGGCGGGCTTATTCACATTTTACTTGTGATTGCCGTCATTGTAGTCTTGTTGAGGATCATACAGGGAAGAAGGATTTTATAATCTTTCTTCTTTTGAAGCCCTCCTGGGATCATGTGTGAATTGTATAAGACTTTCCTGATACTGTGTAACACATGCCGCATTATAATCCCTCACCTTTATATCAGTTAATTTAATCAAACAACAAAGTGAAAAAGATAATTTTTACAGTACTAATTTCCCTTCTGCTATGCGGAAGCAATACTTTTGCGCAAGACAGAGCCCCTTCAGAAAAGTATGGCAATACCTTAAACCTTGGGCTTGGTATTGGACATAGATATGTAGGGCATTCTACACCGGTTTTCCATTTGAACTATGAAATTGATGTAGCAAAGAACTTTACGCTTGCTCCATTCATTACGTATTATTCCTACAGGAACAACCATTATTATGGAGGCCCAAATTCTCCTTACAAGCATTATGGATATCGTCAATCGGTCATACCTATTGGCCTTAAGGGAACATATTATTTTGATCAATTATTAAATGCACCTTCTAATTGGGATTTTTATGCAGCGGGTTCCCTGGGTTTTGCTATCAGGAGCACCAGGTGGGATGATAACTATTATGGACATGACCTGAATAGAGGACATGGAGCAGGTATGCTATATCTCGATATTCATATAGGTGCAGAATATCACCTAAACAATAAGTTTGGGATATTTTTAGACCTGTCTTCGGGTATATCTACCATAGGCTTGGCAGTGCACTTATAATAAATACAGGGTAGCAAATGAGTAATTAATAGCAGGTATTGTAATTAATGAACAGGGCATGCAAAGTCAGCTATTAAAAATTATTTTAGGAATTTAAAAAACAAAAACATGAAGCAAAAAGGAATGGTAATTGGCGCACTATTATTAGGTGTCGCGGCTGGGGGAGTTTTAGGAATTCTTTTTGCTCCGCAAAAAGGCAGTAAAACAAGAAAAACAATCTCCGATAAAGGAGATGATCTTTTGGAAGATATGACAGGAAAATTTAACCACCTCTTAGAAGACATGAAAAGAGAAGTTGAATCTGTAAAGAATAAAGCAAGTGCATTTATTGAAAATGCTGCGCTCAAAAGGTAAAGTTAAATTAAAAATTCCTCTTTCATAAAGAGGTAACTAGTCGGGGTGCTTGCATTCCGGCTATTTTTTTTAACTGGAAATTCATTCCCCTTAAAGAATCTATCCTGGAATACGCAATAGAAAGTTCTAGTGCATATTCCAGACTTAACCTCAAGTGGGAATTATATAATTTTTGCCAAACATTGTGTAACACATGGGGAGGCAAAAAGAAGGAACTTTGTAATGTGAAATAATTCACAACCTGTCTGCCAGAAGCAGAAAATTAAAAGCACAATAATGAAAAAATTAAACGTATTAATATCTTTTGCAATGTTGTCGGTAATGTTATTCTCGGCGTGTAAAAAGAAGACAGAAGACCCTGCTCCTAATCAAGATAATCCGGCAACAATACCTGTTCAAACCATTGCGCAGGGAAATATATCCCTATCTGGTTCTGCAGGTTTAGCGATCCTTGCGGGTACATCGATTACCAACACTGGGGAAACAAACGTTACCGGAGATATGGGTTTAAGCCCGGGTTCTTCAGTTGGAGGCTTTCCTCCCGGAATACTAAATGGCACTTTGCACATAAACAATGAAATTGCTACTCAGGCTAAGCTTGACTTAACAGCTGCATACAATGATGCTGCCGGAAGAACCAGTACAGACATAGTTACTTTATCCGGAAATATTGGCGGGCTAACGCTTACCCCGGGACTTTATAAATCAACATCCTCCCTTTCTATTTCTTCAGGAGATCTTACGTTTGATGCAAAAGGAAATTCGAATGCTGTTTTTATTATACAGATTGCATCTTCCCTTACCACAACCTCGGGACGCCAGGTTTTTCTTGCGGGAGGAGCTAAAGCATCTAATATATTTTGGCAGGTAGGCAGTTCGGCTACATTTGGCACTACATCTGTATTTAAAGGAACTGTAATGGCGATGGAGTCAATTACGTTCAAAACCGGCGCAACGCTTGATGGCAGGGCAATGGCAAGATCAGGTGCAATTGTATTGGAAGGGAATACAATAGTTAAGTTTTAATTTAATGTAAAGTTTAAGGAGTCTTAGTTTCTAAGAGCACAGCTTTTTAAAAGTTGTGCTCTTTTTTAATGCCTATCATCAAATAATAAGTGTGAATTGTATAAATCTTGTTCAGGGTTGTGTAACACAAAGGACTACTATGTTAACCACCTTTACATAAGGAAAATAATTAAAATATGAACTTAAAAAATATGAGAAAGTCACTATTGATATTGGCATTCATAGGTATAGCAGGGGCTTCCTTGATAAGCTGTGATACGCCTGCCCAAAAAGTCGAAAAGGCGGAGGAGAATGTTGAAGAAGCAAACAGGAAGCTGGATCAAGCAAATGATGAATACCTGGCAGAAGTAGAATACTACAGGAGAGAAGCGGCAGCAAAAATTAGCGCTAATGAAAAAAGCATTGCCGAGTTCAAGGCAAGAAAAGAGAGTTTAAGGCAGGATGCCAGAGCTGATTATGAAAAGAAGCTTTTGGAACTCGAACAAAAAAATACGGACATGAAGAAAAAAATGGATGACTACAAAATTGAAGGAAAAGATAAGTGGGATACATTTAAAACTGACTTTGCTAATGGTATGCAAGAAATAGGCAATGCTTTTAGTGAATTGACAACGAGTAACAGCAAATAAACACAAGCTACTAAAGAAGATGAAAAAGATTACTTTATTATTAATGTCAATAGCGTGCATGACCGGGTATAGCAATGCACAGGATACAGATTACCGTGAAAAACTTCTTGTTGGCTTAAAGGCAGGAGCCAATTTTTCAAATGTGTACGACACCCATGGGGAAACCTTCAGGGCTGATGCCAAATTTGGTGCGGCAGGCGGAGCTTTTGTTGCTATACCATTAGGGAAATATATAGGTGTGCAACCGGAAATCTTATTATCTCAAAGGGGATTCAAGGGATCAGGAGAGCTTCTGGGGGTTCCTTATAAAATGCATCGTACCACAACACACCTTGACATTCCCCTTTTACTTGCGTTTAAGCCGAGTGAGTTTATTACGTTTCTTGCAGGCCCTCAATATTCCTATTTGTTGAATCAAAAAGACAAATTCTCCAGCTCTTTAGGTAGCTCTCAATCCAATCAGGATTTTAAAGCTGACAATGTACGAAGGAATATGTTGTGTTTGACAGGTGGAGTTGATTTTACCATCAGACATTTGGTGCTTGGATTAAGAGCAGGCATGGATATGCAGAATAACAATGGCGATGGCTCTTCAACAAACCCTCGTTACAAAAACATGTGGTATCAGGGTACTATTGGGTACAGATTCTTATAGTCGTATATCATAAGGCCTAAGGCTATAGCCGGGCAAACAACGATAGAAAAAGGCACCAAAGCAGAGGTTCCATCAATTCAATTTAACCACTTAATGAGCATAATTATGAAAAAAACAATAAAAACTGCAACCTTGATTATCCTTATGGGGCTTTTTATGGGACCAATCTTTCAGAGTTGTAAAAAATATCCTGAAAATCCTCTAATTGTAATGAAATCAAGATCGGAAAGGGTAGCCAATACCTGGAAAGTCGACACTGTTAAGAAAAACGGCGATGATTATACATCATTCCTTCAGGGTTATAGTGAAACATATATAAAAAATGGTGCTTATTCCTATCAATGGGGTTTGGCAAACGGATCCGGTGTTTGGGAATTTCAAAACAAGGACAAGGAAATCAAACTTACCGGAAATGATGGACATTCTTCAAGAACCTTGTTCATTGAAAAATTACAAGAAAATGATTTCTGGTATTATTATTTTGATGGAAATGACAAATATGTTGTTCATTTGATCACTAAATAGGGCGCACTGAAAAACAGCACTTGTGATTTTTTCAGGAGGCCCTAAATAATCCTCTTACAATTTAAAATTACCCTGATTACGCAATAGGATTCTCTATTGCATGGTCAGGGTTTAATCATTTAAGCTGATACAAAGCTCATGGTTGCCTATAGAATTTTTCATCCAGGAACACATCCACTTTTTGAGGATGCCCTAAAGAAGCGGAGGAAGCATGGAGCGCTATTCTTCTGCTTGTTCAATGTATTTAA
>JBKBXU010000170.1:0-9702 GCA_046313675.1 Cytophagaceae bacterium | reverse complement strand
TCATCAGGAAATTGCTTGATAAAATCTATTAATTTCATGTTGTACCTTTATTTTAGGTACAAATAAACACAGCCACTACGCAACCAATCTACGTTGTGGCAAAGTCACTGATACGCATTTATAACAATATCCATTTTTGCAGGTATTTTCTATATAGTCCGGAATTTTTACGCCATTTCCTGACATATTGTCACAACACATGGTAAAATACTGCATTGGCATACTGCTTGCAAAAGAGATTTCATCTATCAGGATATTGAGATTAAAAAAATAAATTTTACAAACTATGGGAAAAATTATAGGAATTGACTTAGGAACCACCAACTCATGTGTTGCCGTAATGGAGGGAAATGAGCCGGTTGTAATTCCTAACAGCGAAGGGAGAAGAACTACCCCTTCAATAGTTGCATTTCTTGACAATGGCGAGAGGAAAGTTGGTGATCCTGCAAAAAGACAGGCTATAACCAACCCAACCAATACCATAATGTCAATCAAACGCTTTATGGGGCAAAAGTTTTCTGACGTAAGCAAAGAAGCAGGAAATGTCACATACAAAGTAGAAAAAGGAAATAATGATACGCCAAGGGTAAAAATTGGCGACAGAACGTATACTCCTCAAGAACTTTCGGCTATCATTCTTCAGAAAATGAAGAGTACTGCTGAAGATTACTTAGGGACTGAGGTTAAGGAAGCGGTAATTACTGTACCGGCTTACTTCAACGATGCAGAAAGACAAGCTACCAAAGAAGCAGGTCAGATTGCAGGACTTGATGTAAAAAGGATCATAAACGAGCCTACTGCAGCAGCCCTTGCTTATGGCCTTGACAAGAAAAATCAGGAAATGACCATTGCTGTATTTGACCTTGGTGGAGGTACTTTTGATATTTCCATTCTGGAATTAGGCGACGGTGTATTTGAAGTAAAATCTACCAATGGTGATACTCACCTTGGAGGAGATGACTTTGACCAGGTAATCATCGACTGGCTGGCAGAAGAATTCAAAAAAGACGAAGGCCTTGATCTTAGAAAAGATGCAATGGCTTTGCAAAGATTAAAAGAAGCTGCTGAAAAGGCGAAAGTTGAACTTTCAAGCTCAACCTCTACTGAAATCAACCTTCCATATATTATGCCGGTTGAGGGCATGCCTAAGCACCTTGTAAGAACGCTTAGCCGTTCAAAATTTGAGCAATTGGCTGACGAACTTATTAAGAGAACCTTAGAGCCATGCAAGCAGGCATTGAAAGATGCAGGTTTAAATATTTCTCAAATTGATGAAGTAATTCTTGTTGGTGGTTCTACACGTATCCCAAGAATACAGGAAGAAGTTGAGAAATTCTTCAACAAGAAGCCTTCTAAGGGAGTTAACCCAGATGAAGTAGTAGCCATTGGAGCAGCTATTCAGGGTGGTGTGTTGACAGGTGAAGTAAAAGATGTATTGCTACTTGACGTTACGCCTCTTTCTCTGGGTATTGAAACTATGGGTGGAGTAATGACTAAACTTATAGAATCAAACACAACCATACCAACTAAGAAATCAGAGACCTTCTCTACAGCATCGGACAATCAACCATCGGTTGAAATCCACGTGCTGCAAGGCGAACGTCCTATGGCTAATGCGAACCGTACCATTGGAAGGTTCCATTTAGATGGAATTCCACCAGCACCAAGAGGCGTACCTCAGATTGAAGTTACGTTTGACATTGATGCCAACGGTATCTTAAATGTATCGGCCAAAGATAAAGGAACCGGGAAAGAGCAGAAAATCAGAATTGAGGCTTCTTCCGGACTAACCGATGCTGAGATTGAGAAAATGAAAAACGAGGCTAAAGCCAACGAGGAAGCTGACAAGGCTGAAAAAGAGAAAATAGAGAAGCTAAATGCAGCTGATTCTATGATTTTTCAGACAGAAAAGCAACTGAAGGAATTTGGAGACAAAATCTCTGAAAACAATAAAACTGCTTTAGAGTCAGCTTTAGGTGACCTTAAAAAAGCCCACGAAGCCAAAGATGTAAATGCCATTGATGCGGCTATGGCTGCGATGAATACAGCATGGCAAAATGCTTCTCAGGAAATGTACAGCGCTTCGCAAGGACCTGAAGGTGGTGCACCAGGGGCCGGAGGAGAGCCAACAAATGGTGAAGGTGCCTCAGGTGATTCTGTCACCGACGTTGACTACGAAGAAGTTGATAACAACAAAGATAAAAAGTAAACGGTTGGTCAGATTAAAGTTAAAGCTCCCGGTTTCCGGGAGCTTTTTTTGTTTAACCCATGTAAGTAAAAGGTGAAGAGCGGTGTCACATTTCAGGTTAAACACAAACAGGTTTTTACGGTTTTTACAATCCATCTATTATTTTTAAAGCATGACAAGAAAACTCATATTTTTCGCATTATTTTGCCTGATTTTCTCAGTATCCTTTGCACAGAAATTTCAGAAAGACACGATAGCCATACGGTATGGCAACAGCATTAAGGCGGCCGACCTGTCCGAATACCTTCATGTACTGGCATCTGACAGCCTGGAGGGCCGGGAAACCGGCAGGCCGGGGCAAAAAATGGCTGCCGAGTACATAGCTTCCAAATTTCAATCTTTCGGAGTAAAACCGGGTGTTGTAAGCAATGGCGACAGCAGTTATTTTCAGCACTTCAACCTGATACGTAAAGAGTTTGAAAACGTCTCCTTAGTTGTAAATAAGCGAGAGAAAATTTTTCTGGAAGACTTTTACATATATGGGGACTTTGATTCGGACGTGCCTGAAAAAATGCAGGTAGTGTTCGCAGGTTATGGCATAGATACTAAAAATTATTCCGATTATGATGGCCTGGATGTAAATGGAAAAGGTGTTGTTATATTTATGGGAGAACCCGTCCTGGATGGAGTTTCTTTAGTCACCAACACCAAACAAGTCTCTGACTGGGCTTTTGACTGGCGGCGCAAGGCGTCAACGGCCAGAGAAAAAGGGGCCAGAGAAGTCTTTATTATCGTGGGAAATTCGACCAAAGAATTTGAGCGAAGATTGGAAATGCTTCGGGAGCATATAGCACAACCCAGTCTTGCCTATACGCATAAAAGGAGAAGTGGAAGTGCCTTTTTTATCCCCCCTGTTTTGGCAGCCGAAATGCTGAAGGTCAAAGAACGGGAATTGTTCAGAAAACGGGATGCACTCCAAAGAGAAAAGACTTCCTCACTCCGTTTTAAACCTAGTGTGGTTCGATCGCGGGTCAATACGAATGATACCATTTTAAGCACAGAAAATGTCTTAGGCTTTATAGAAGGCACAGATAAAAAAGATGAGGTAATTGTTATTACTGCCCACTACGACCACCTTGGAATTGAAGAGGGCCTCATCTATAATGGAGCAGACGACGACGGTTCAGGCACGGTTGCCCTTATCGAAATTGCAGAAGCATTTGCACAAGCGGCAAGAGATGGTTTTCGGCCCAGAAGAAGCATACTTATCATGCCGGTAACGGCAGAAGAAAAAGGCCTTATGGGATCAGAATATTATACAGATAATCCGGTGTATCCCCTTAAAAATACCGTTGCAAACCTGAATGTGGATATGATTGGACGTCTGGACGAAAATTATCCGGACAACCCGGACTATGTTTATCTTATTGGTAGTGACAAGCTTTCCACCCAACTGCATGAGGTGAGTGAAAATGCCAACGAAACTTATACCAATCTGACCCTGGATTATCGTTATAATTCACCGGATGATCCAAATCGTTTTTATTACCGATCGGATCATTATAACTTTGCAAAAAATAATATACCTGTCATCTTTTATTTCAATGGTGTACATGAAGATTATCACCAGCATACAGATACAGTGGACAAGATCTTATTTGATAAAATTGAAAAGATAACTAAATTGATCTTCTATACTGCCTGGCATCTTGCAAACCGGGAAGACAGAATAGAAGTAAACGTAAATGGAGAATAAAATCAACTATTCGGAGCAGTTCCTTAAAGACGCCGAAACCAAGACCTTTGATCCTGCACACCGGGAAACAATCAAGTTCAACATTGGAAGATATAATACCTCCGTCCAGAAGGGAATGGGGCAGTTCTCTGATTATGAATCGGCCAGGTCTATAGCTGCGTATGCCAAAGGCTATGCTATAAACAACCTTCACAGGCTGCTGTTAAGGTTTGAAGAGAACTTCACCAACAACGGCGGTAAGGTTATCTGGGCACAGAATAAAGAAGAAGCTCAATATGAGATTTTAAACATCCTGCGTAAAAAACGTGCCCGTTCCGTGGTAAAATCAAAAACCATGATCTCGGAAGAAATTCACCTGAATGACTTTCTAGAGCACAATGGCATAGAAGCAATAGAAACAGATCTTGGAGAATATATAGTACAATTGGCCGGGCAGAAGCCTTACCATATTGTTACACCAGCCATGCACATGTCCAGAAAAGACATCGCCGACTTATTTGTTGAGAAGCTTAAAATTCCATTTACAGATGACCCGAGGGATCTGACTTTAACTGCCCGAAAGCTCTTACGCCAGAAGTACCTTGAGGCAGAGGTGGGCATTACAGGTGTAAATTTTATGGTGGCAGATACCGGTGGTATAGCCATTACTGAAAACGAAGGTAATGCACGATTATCCACCAGTTTTCCGAAAACACACATTGCCATAGCCGGAATTGAAAAAATGCTGGCCTCCATAAGTGACTTGGGCCTGATGTGGCCTATGTTGTCTACCAGCGGAACCGGTCAGAACGTCACGGTCTATAATACCATTTTGCATGGCCCAAGGAAATCTAATGAAACAGATGGCCCGGAAGAAATGTACCTGATTTTACTGGACAATGGTCGTACCAAATTGCTGGCTGACGCTGAAAAGAGGGAAGCTCTTAATTGCATACGCTGCGGGGCCTGTCTTAACACTTGTCCTGTTTATAAGAACATTGGAGGCCATACCTATAAAACTACCTATAGCGGCCCTATAGGCTCTGTAATCACACCTCACTATGAGGGCATGGAAAATTTCAAGCACCTGAGCTATTCCAGTTCCCTATGCGGGGCATGTACTTCTGTATGTCCGGTAAAAATAAACATACACAACCTGCTGCTCCTTAACAGAAATCAAAGCATCAGAGAAAAGAAATACAGCCGGGTAGAAAAATTTGGCTTTCAACTTTGGAAGAAAGGCATGCTCAACAGAAAGATGATGAACATGGGCGGAGGCAATGCAAAGAATCTACTTATAAAAGTATTGTTTCGGAATTCCTGGGGAAAACGGAGAGCAATGCCAATTCTGGCTCCGAAAACTTTTAATCAGATTTGGCTAGAAAAAGCCGAGCAGGATAAGAAGATTATTTGAGGCTATAAGTCAAACAATACTTAATTTAGTAAGCAGGAAAATTCCTGCTTACTAAATTTAAAGCCTTTAACGAACAGTTGACTTTTTTAAAGTGCTACATTTTTTAGAATCCGGTCCATCAGTAGCGAACTCTTCTTAAGACTGAAAAAAAGAACCACAAAGAACTTTCTCAATGGAGGAAAGAAGCATACAAATTATTAATTACCTTTGATTTTTTATAGCAAATAGCTATGTTTAACCATCATACTAAGCCAGATTTCCGATGAGCGAATTTTCATGCCTTCACGTTAATAGAAGCAAGCAAAATGCAGACGTGCAGAAGAAGAATTCTGATAGAAAACCAAATTCATTCAGCAATTCCAATCCACTGGCACAGCTGCAGGAAGAAATAAGCACCAGTCCAAAGGCCATGGAAATGGCGGCCATACAAGAAATGGCCGACAACAGCCCTCAAGCGGTGCAAATGCGGAAGTTCCAGGAAATAGCCGACAACAGTCCTCAAGCAGTACAGATGAGGGCGATACAAAAGATGGCGGACAATTATGTAAGTCCATATGCCATGTCAAATTCTTCTGATCCTGTCCAAAAAATGGATGCTTCTGAGGAGGATGAACTACAAATGAAGCAAGCCCCTCTTCAAAAGATGGGCGATGTAGAAGAAGAGCTGCAAATGAAGAAATCGACACAGTTGCAAGCCGTCGAGGAAGAAGTGCAGATGAAGAGCGACTCCAGCACTAAAATGCCTGAAGATGTACAGGCAAAGATGGAGAATTCGTTTGGAGCAGATTTTTCCAATGTTAATATACATGTAGGCGAAAAAGCCTCTTCGGTGGGAGCCTTAGCCTACGCCCAGGGAAACGACATACACTTTGCACCCGGGCAGTACAATCCCGAAACCCAAAGTGGGCAGGAGTTATTGGGCCACGAACTTACCCATGTGGTTCAACAGAGGCAAGGACGGGTGCAGGCAACTACCCAGGCAAAAGGCATTGCAGTCAACGATGACCCGGCCTTAGAAAATGAAGCAGATGTGATGGGTAAGAAGGCTGCGCAAAATGAAAAAGCCAACATTGCCGGCCATACAAGGAGCAATGTTCAGGCAAAAAAAGTTGCCCAAAAGAGTGATGATCAGGAAGCACTTGACCGCATAGCTTCCCAGCAGGCCATATATGAATTTGCGGCGCATCATTTAGCATATGAAACAGAAGGTTATGAATTAAGCAAAGAAGAGTTTAAGTTTTTATATTCTGCAGGATATGATCCTAACACGATAAGTTGGTATGGCCGCACAGGAGGCGGTGTCAGAGGGTTTCAGGCAGTTCTTATTCCATCCAGAACTCGTGGTAAAAATCATATATTGGCTGTGAGAGGAACTGTACCGGGAGCTGATTCCGAAAGTCTGAATACTATATTTACAGATTTAGATCCTCAAGCAGTAGGAACAAGCCAGTTTGCAAGCAACAGAAGGCTTATTGCAACTATATTAAATTCTGCCAATGGCCCTGTGGATGTAACTGGGCATAGTTTAGGAGGTGCCATGGCACAACATATAGCCATAAATTTCCCGGGTCAGGTCAAGAATGTTTCTACCTTTCAGGCACCCGGTATTGATCAGGCATCTGTAAACAGATTTAACCAGATTCCTGAAGATCAACGTCCAGAGGTGGTACATCATATAGTTACCGGAGATATTGTAGATAAAGCCGGACAGGCAAGTTTACCGGGAGATGTGTTTGAGCATGACTTTGGAAGGCATTTGGACGTAAGAGAGTTGTTAAATACAGTTACCACATCTCTAAGTCAGTTAGGCGCAGACATAGCCTTATTCCAACAAACCGTCCAAGAGATTACTATCATGGCAGCCATTCCGACAACACTTGTTAACCCATTGACCATACAGAATATAACAGCAAAAATCTCTCTCTTATCTCAAATCAAGAATCGTATTAGCCGTAATATACAAAATCTGCGATCTTATCTTGGAGAAGTTGGTGAAGGTGTAGGCGAATCTCATGGTGCCCATGTTTTTGCTTCCGGACATTATGCCGGTATGCGGGGGAGCATGGGATTGCCTGATAGTGCCATGGGCGATAGGGACATGCTCAATAGAAATGCAAGGGTTACACACCACACACAGTATCCTCACGAAGCGCAAAGAAGGCATGCAGAACCCATTCGGCGGGTCATTGGTTTAAGTGTACAAAATATGTTTAGAGCCTATATAGATGTTATCCAAACCTATGAACGTATGGTGGAAATGCGCCAAAGGTTAATTCAAGGAATGGTTAATATGGCGCAATCTATATCCCGAAGAGCTAACAGCACCATGCAATCTGCAAGTGATCGTATAGGCCGGGCATGGAACTATATTACAAATTAAATTTCTTATGAAACTATTACTATATTTCTCTTTTTTTATCCTATTAACTTCATGTGGAATGTCTAAAAATAAATACAGCGATAACGAGCTTGCACAGATTTTGAAAAATAAGTATAACAAGGATTTTATTATAGAAGAGAACTACTTTCACTTTCAACTTAACCATCATAAGTTCGTTGCTATTTTAAAAGAGACTAAGGAAGTTAAAGTGTTTGGATCTTATAAAGACAACACCTCTGATATCAGAGATAACTATCCTCAAATGCTCAATAATTATCAGGCTAAGGAGTGGATAAATGAACTACTTAATCCTTATTATGATAAATTTGCTGTTCGAGTTAACGTACTTGCCGATGTTCAGGAAATGACCCATGGAGAAATTATCTCTTTTAAGGATATAATTTCCTCAAAAGATACTGATGCTCTTGTTTTCTACCATATCTATTTATTTGATACCATAAATGAGGAGAATAAGTCTTATCTAAAAGGGATTGTGGATATAAGTAATTTTTTCAAAGAAAATTTTTTCGGCAAGTATACATTTAATGTTTTTTTCTGGAGCAACGAAATATTGAAAGGAAAAAAGTTTGATCAAATGAAATTTGGCTTTAACTATCACCGTGAGGATTATGATGATAATCTGGAAGCCAAAAACCAACTTCTAAAGCAGGAGCTTGTTTTTGAGTTTGATACACACAAAAAACCGGAAATCACTATAGATAAACTATATACATATATAAAACCTTACAATGAAGGCCCTAATATAGGCCCTGCTATCTTGGAATAACATGAAGCACTCTCTTATCTTTTGTATAGGCCTTTTGTGTTTGTCTTGTGGCAACACTAAAAAATACAGCGATAACGAGCTTACACAAATTTTGAAGAATAAGTATAACAAGGATTTCATTATAGAAGAGAACTACTTTCACTTTCAACTTAACAATCATAAGTTTGTTGCTATTTTAAAAGAGAATAAGGAAGTTAAAGTATTTGGGTCTTATAAAGACAACACCTCCAATATCAGAGATAACTATCCTCAAATGTTCAATAATTATCAGGCTAAGGAGTGGATAAATGAGCTTTTAAAAAAATATTATAAACACTATGCAGTCAAAGCTGATGTAACCGCACTCATACAAGAGGATCAAAAAGGAGAAGTTCTTTCAGTAAAGGATCTGCTATCCTTCAAAGACGAAAATCCCATGGTGCTTTTTCGTATCTATTTATTTGATACTATAAATGATAATAACAAGCCTTTTTTAAAGGGTATAGAGGAAATTGCCAACTACTTTAAAGATAATTATTTCGGCAACTACACCTTTTTTATATCCTTTTGGAGCCCTGAGGTATTAAAAGGAAAAACAGTTGATCAAATGAAATTAGGTTTTAATTATCATAGGGATGAATATGATGACAACCTTGATGCTAAACACCAACACTTAAAACAAGAGCTAGTTTTTGAATTTGACGCCCAAAAGAAAGCGGAAATTACTATAGATAAATTATATATACATGTTAAGCCCTATAACAAAGGTCGTAATAGGGGTACCGCAATATTGGAATAATATGAAGTACTTTATTATCTCTTGTGTGTTAATCTTTTGCTTTTCATGTGGCAACTCCAAATACAAGGATGCGAAACTTGAACAATTGTTAAAAGAAAAGTACCATAAAGACTTTGTCATAAAAAAGAATTTTTATCATTTCCAGCTCAACAATTATCAGTTTGAGGCTATTCTAAAAGAAAATAAGGAGGTTAAGGTATTTGGTTCTTACCGGAATGACTCTTCAGAAATCCGCGACAATTACCCTCAAATGCTCAATAATTTTCAGGCGAAGAAGTGGCTTAATGAGCTATTAAAAAAGGGTCACAAGTATTTTCTGGGGAGTTAAGCGAATAGCTTTGTCAAACGGAATAAGAAAAAGCTAGTGTCAACCACTCCTCTTAGATTTGCTCTGAACAATTTAATTTTAGAATTAAAGGA
>JBKBXU010000169.1:0-9708 GCA_046313675.1 Cytophagaceae bacterium | reverse complement strand
TTCACCAGTTTTATTATTCACAATTACTTCATACCAACCTTCTGATTGCTGATTTAATCTAAAAACAAAAGAGGAATAATCCAGAGATAAAGATTCAGGGTTTAACCAATCCTTATGACTATCAATATTCCTGATATTCCAACTACTTATGGATTCATCACTAAAGAATTCTATAGTCTTAACTGGTTTAGAAGATGATTTAGACATATAAAAATCTAAAATCGTTTTATCATTAAAATTAATCGCAACAACTCCAATTCCTACCTGTCCCCATGAATGGGTATTAAAAATTAGAAGAAATATGATGGTTTGTAATTGTCTCATTTTTTTAACTGGCCATAATGTTGGTGAACCGATAGCAGGGGATTTTTATGTAGTTAAGTACCTACCTGCTAAAAGGTAAAGAGAATGATTCATTCTTATTATTCCAGTACTCAAAAATTTTCTTTCGGTCATTATCAGCTCTTATTGACCAAATTATTTGTTTAGCCATTCTTCAATCTTTTTCTTAGCTTGTTCATGGGTTAAAAATTGGCCATTGCTAATTTGCTCACGAGCTTCTTTAACTGCAGAAATTTGTTCTTCATCTAATTTATAAACATCCAACTCTGCAGATTCAATTTCAAGTAGTCTATAAACTTCATTTAGAATGTTTTCATCTTCAATGCTCTGAATTTCCTTAATAAGTTTTTCTTTTAACTTGACCTTGTTCATATCATCATGTTTATACTAAATATACAGAAAATATACCAAAATGGTTGCTGATTTTCTTTTTTCTTATTGGTGGTCGTGTGTATAAAAAACGGGCAGCGGTTTTCAAAGCAGTTAACTATCCGCCGAAACAATAGGTAGATAAAGCTCTGAAATATCGGCTTCTACTGAACCTGCTGGTCTGCTATATGCATTGTTGTAGCATCGTGCATTATTTATATTGAGTTAAAATCAAATCCTCGTACTTATCCTTACACAGAAAGCGCACTGAATTACCTCCCCAATGAAAAGATTCAAGCTTTATTTCATTTTCAAATTTAAACTTAATATGTTCACCATTATAATTTTCATCTTTTCGTACTTCAATTACTGGTGTAATTTCAATTAACGCCTCTGGAGACCCTGCCGTATCATATTTTAAATTATTAGGAAAGGATTCATTATACCTGTTTAAAAATCTTTGGGAAATATGAATATTTTTAATATTAGGTTTCCAATGACCTTCATTCTGAATCGTTCCAGCAACTCTATATTTAATTAATGATTTACTATTAAATAAATTCAAATTATGTTCTACAAATTCTACTTTAAATGAGTCTATATTTATTGATTCTTGGTATGACCACCATCCTATTTCATAAGTCACAGGAATCTCTAATTTAGGCTCTCTTGGTTCTTTATTAAAAACTCTATTTATCAGTAATGGAAGAACATAAAAATATGCCCCTGCAATTAAGCCCAGAATCACACCAAACCAAATTATTAATTTTCGATATCGTCTCATTTCGCATGTGCTACAACTATATATTATACACAATCTATTCCCCACAACTCCATTATCTATCTAATTTAGAGGAAAGATCTCTAAGGTTCAAATACTTTCAAAACTTTTCACCTTCTTGATATTGTAGAGCTTTCAGGATTTTAGATAAAAACCATGGCATTTTTTGTGATGGCTTATATAGGCTTATTCAAAGTCCGTTTTTAGGTTTTGGGTGGGTTGTGCTACGGTTACCGTTGTTGTGTGAATGTTATTAAATCTTCACCTTTTTAATAAGTTCTCCATTCCTATCATAATATTCTATTGATTCTAACCATCCATTATTGTCGTAATTTTTCCATTCGCCAACCATTTTAAATTCTTTCCATATTCCAATTGACCTTACCCTTCCATCATCATAATAATATTTTGCAGGACCATCTATCGTTCCTGGTGATGAATATTTAATGTCACCTTTTAATTGACCATTAGAATAAAACTCTCCAGAAAAATAGTTTTTACCATTCTCTCGCTTCACGATCACTACAATATTATTGAGGGAGTCCTTAAGTATTATATTCTCTTTTATAGAATCAATCAGATAATGTTCTATCGTCCAAAAATCTTTTATATGTGGATTTTCTATGTAAGTTGAATCATAAGTTGATGTTATCTCCTTTACAAGATTTTCATCACACTTTACAATTTCAATTTCGGACCGTTCTTTTTGAGAACAAGATTGCCCAAAAAGCAAAATTATTAGTAAGGTTAGTTGAGTTAGACTCTTCATAATTACTGCCAGCAAATATAATCAGCATTGCAGAACTAAAGATAGTAAAAAAGCTGTGAAATAGACACGATCACTAAACCCGATCCTTGTCCTTATCGAGAGGGGAGTAGTTCTTTCCTGACAAAACTATAACAATTTCCCCCTTCACAGTACCCTTGGAAAAGTATTCTATAGCTTCTTCAACTGAACCGTTGAAGGTTTCTTCATAAATTTTACTTATTTCCCTGGACACAGAAACCTGCCTGTCGGCTCCATAATACTCTTTAAATTGCTCCAAGGCTTTGATAAGGCGATGCGGGGATTCATAAAAAATCATGGTCCGCTCCTCCTGTTGTAATTTTATCAGTTTCGTTTGTCTACCCTTTTTTTGAGGCAAAAAACCTTCAAATGCAAAGCTGTCAGAAGGAAGGCCGGACTTTACCAGGGCTGGCACAAATGCCGTCGGGCCGGGGAGGCATTCTATTTTAATGTCGTTCTTCACACATTCGCGAACAAGCAAAAATCCCGGGTCAGAAATACCCGGTGTGCCCGCATCGCTAACCAAAGCCAGCTTTTCTCCCCTGCTCAATCGCTCAATGATATCTTGTACAATCCTATGCTCATTATGGATGTGGTAGCTCTGAAGTTTATTGCTGATGTTATGGTGTTTTAAGAGTATCCCGGTTGTGCGGGTGTCCTCAGCCAGAATCAAATCCACTTCTGATAATATACGCAGCGCACGGAGTGTAATGTCCTCCAGGTTGCCTATAGGTGTAGGGACCAAATATAATAATGATGTACCTTCCTTGTCAGCCATAGTTTTTTTTGTAAAATTATTCATTGACAACAATGTGACAAGGCAATTTCACAAATAAATTATATAAGACGACCCTAATGTTCATAATCGAACATTTTGTCCATCCCACGGTTTGATTGATACAAATAATACATTTTAAATGGAAGTACTAAGGACGGTAGAAAGTGATGTATTAAGTACGAAATACAGACAGGTAAGAAGTAAAACAAGGCAATTGTGTCTTCCATTGCAGGCTGAAGATATGATCGTTCAGCCCATGATGGATGCCAGCCCCACCAAGTGGCACCTGGGACATACCACATGGTTTTTCGAATCTTTTGTTCTCAAAAAGTACCACCGTAGCTATAGACCCTATAATCCTGATTTTGATTTTCTTTTCAATTCCTACTACGACAGTCTGGGCACCCGATTGGCCCGGGATAACCGGGGAATACTTTCTCGCCCGCCCCTGAAAGATGTGGTCGAATTCAGGGAATATGTAGATGAGGCATTGCTAGACCTGCTTGACAAAAACAACCTTCCACAGAAGGCACGGGAGCTGATTGAATTAGGTATGCAACATGAGCAACAACACCAGGAATTGCTAATTACAGACATTAAATATGTATTGGGAAGTAATCCGCTCTACCCCATTTACCATTCGTCAGAAATACATTTTGAAAAACCTTTACCTTCGGCTTTACCGGAATACCATAAAATTGAAGAGGGCATATATGAAATCGGGTATCAGGGCAATGAGTTTTGCTATGATAATGAAAAGCCGGTTCACAAGGTATACCTAAATGAATTTAAGATCCGCACAAAACTTGTCACTAACGGAGAATATCTGGACTTTATACAAGATGGAGGATATGAAGATTTCAGGCACTGGCTTACCGAAGGCTGGGCCATGGTCAACAAAGATGGGCTAAAAGCACCATTATTCTGGCGATTACACAACGGGGAGTGGCATGAATATGCCTTAAGCGGCTTAAAGAAATTAAACCCCGACCAGCCGGTAGCACATATAAGTTTCTACGAAGCCAATGCCTATGCCAATTGGGCAGGACAACGCTTGCTGACGGAATTTGAGTGGGAAGTAGCCTGTAAGACGATTAATCCGGACAGGGCTTTGTCAAACTTTGCAGAAAATGAATTATATCATCCGGTCCAGGCATCCCGCAATGCAACGCAATTACTTGGAGATCTGTGGGAATGGACGTACAGCGCATATCACCCTTATCCGGGATACAAAAGAGAAAAAGGTGCCTTGGGAGAGTATAACGGCAAGTTTATGCTCAACCAGATGGTTCTAAAAGGCGGATCTTGTGCAAGTCCGGCAGAACACATCAGACCTTCTTACCGTAACTTTTTTCATCCGGATAAACGCTGGCAGTTTACCGGCATAAGACTTGGTACTTAAATCAGAATGTAGACGCCATAAAATAAAGTTTTAGCTCGAATAAGATGAATTATTTAGTAAAGTCAGAACAGGAAAAAGCAAAGCTTATGTTTGCACAGGATGTGCTGAATGGCTTAAGTCAGGAGAAGAAATCCTTACCTTCAAAATACTTATACAACAAAGATGGTGATGCCATATTCCGGGATATTATGGACCTTCAGGAATATTATCCCACACGAACAGAATATCAGATCCTGAAATCTCATATTGGCGAATTGGTGCGCTATCTGGAAGGAACAGAAAAACTACAACTGGTTGACCTTGGGGCAGGAGATGGCCTGAAAACGAAAATATTGATCAATCATTTCCTGAAATCAGGTCAAAATATGGTTTACAGCCCCATAGATATTTCACCGGATTCCATCAAATACCTGTTAAACAATTTAAGAAAAGAATTTCCTGATTTAGAGGGAGAAGGTATTTCAGCCGACTACTTTGAAGGCCTGAAATCATTACGGGAAGATAAAAAAACAAAAAAACTTGTATTGTTCCTGGGTTCAAACATTGGAAATTTTGATCTCAAGGAAACCATGACATTCTTAAAAGAGTTGCATGATAGCCTTAACAAGGACGATTTATTGTTAATAGGGTTTGACCTGAAAAAAGACCCAAGGGTGATTATCAAAGCCTATGATGATAAGTCGGGCATTACGGCAGAATTTAACCGCAATCTTTTGAAAAGAATAAATGAAGAACTTGGAGGAAACTTTAATCCGGATGACTTTACCTTTTTTCCTAAATACGATCCTGAAACAGGCGAGCTGCGTAGTTATCTGGTTAGCCTCAAAGACCAGAATGTGTTTATCGAAACCCTGGGCAGAAGTTTCTTTTTTTCAAAATGGGAAACCCTTCATACCGAATGCAGCAACAAATACGACCTGGAGTCGATTGAGCGCATAGCCGAAGATACCGGATTTACCATTCTCACTCATTATGTAGATGAGCAACAATATTTCACGGATTCCTTATGGCAGGTAGGTTGAATTGAGGCTTGAAGTTGCCTGACGGAGTAGTAAAAATTTAAACTATGCAATCATGTTGTCCGGGGAACTTGACTGTTAAATCTTCGAAATTTGTAGAATATGAAGATTTTTATTACTCTTCTAAAAGGAACCCCTTCTAAATTGTTCTTTACTTTAAAATGGGTTATTTAATCAAGTTTTGACCTCGCCGGTCGGGCATGCCTGCCCTCGCAATTCACATTGCCCACCTCTCCTTGATGAGAAAAGTAACCAAAAGAATCAAGGCCTCCCGCTGTGTGCGGGACAGGTCGTGAGGGAATTTGCTAAAACTTCCATTTTTTACGCTTCAAAAATGGAAATTTTTTAACCTGTCTACCGCAGGCAGGCGCAATTTCCTCAATGGCCAATCAAACAGTACGTTCAAATTATTTTAACCGGACACTAATGATATGCAATTACTGTTTATTGCATGGCCTATATCTCAAACAAGCTATTGACTCGTATATTTGTGCCTAACCATTATGTTGCCCTACTTCATTTCACAGGTGCGCTGATTTATTTTCGTTTTTCGCCTCATTTAGAAACCTATTACATAAAACCAGCTTAAAAATCTCTAATCCTCTTAGTCCATTTATCCCTAAAATTTCCACGTTTTATTTCTTAAAAATAACTTAACTTTGCCTGCCTGAAAGAACGATTAGGCGTTACACTTCTGTTTCTACTATTGATATGCTGGCAAAACTCGAAGAATTAAAAACCTCCTTTGGTGGAGACATTTATACCGATACCACAATGCGTACCCTGTATGCTACCGATGCATCAGTATATCGTGAAATGCCTCTTGCCGTTACAAGGCCAAAATCAGAAGAAGATATTCAAAAGCTAATTGCTTTTGCAATTACATTTAAGGTACCTCTTGTGCCTCGAACAGCCGGAACCTCGCTTGCCGGCCAGGTGGTGGGCTCCGGGATCATTGTAGATGTTTCCAAATACATGACCCGTATTCTGGAAGTTAACAAAGAAGAAAAATGGGTTCGCGTACAACCGGGAGTGGTTCTTGATGAGCTAAACAAGCACTTGCAACAATTCGGTTTGTTCTTTGGGCCCGAGACATCAACTTCCAACCGCTGCATGATTGGTGGGATGGTAGGTAACAACTCCTGCGGTTCACATTCTGTAATTTACGGAACAACCAGAGATCACCTGCTGGAGATAAAAGGTTTTCTTAGTGATGGCTCTCCGGTTCATTTTCACCCTTTAACAGAAGAGGAGTTTAGCCAGAAGTGTGCTCAGGCAGACTTGGAGGGCAATATTTATACGCATTTCAAGAACATCCTTTCTGATCAGGCAAATGCAGAAGAGATACGTAAAGAATTCCCAAAACGCAGCATCCGCCGACGAAATACCGGCTATGCTATAGATGAATTGCTGGAGTGCAAGCCCTTTACCAAAAGTGGCGAAAAGTTTAATTTCTGTAAGCTGCTGGCAGGTTCCGAAGGCACGCTGACGTTCATGACAGAGATTAAGCTTAATCTGGTAGACACTCCCCCGCCACATAAGGCAGTTGTTGCGGTGCACCTCAACTCCATTGATGAAAGTACCAGGGCAAATCTTATTGCCTTAAAATATAAGCCGGGTGCGGTTGAATTAATTGACAACATTATCCTTGAGTGCACAAAGCAAAACCTGGAACAAACAAAGAACAGGTTTTTTGTTCTTGGTGATCCCGGTGCCCTGCTTGTTGTAGAGTTTGCCCGCCAAACCATTGAGGAGATCGAAGACATTGCCAAAGAAATGGAAGCCGAAATGCGTGCCAGCAATTTGGGCTTCCATTTCCCCGTGCTTTATGGAGGAGACATAAGCAAGGTATGGAATTTACGTAAAGCAGGCCTAGGCCTTTTGGCCAATGTTCCCGGCGACCCAAAGGCCGTTGCTTGTATTGAGGACACGGCCGTAGACGTAGAAGACCAGCCCGAATTCATACGGGAATTTCAGGAAATCCTGAAAAAATATAAGATGGAATGCGTTTTCTATGCTCATATTGGGGATGGAGAAATTCACCTCCGTCCTATTCTGGACCTCAAGGTTGAAAAAGACCGACAGCTATTCTTTACCATAACCGATGAGGTAGCCACCTTGGTAAAAAAATACCGAGGATCCCTAAGCGGCGAACATGGTGACGGAAGGGTACGCGGAGAATTTATTCGCAAAATGATCGGGGACAAAAATTATGAACTGGTTGCCGGAGTAAAAAGAACCTGGGATCCCAACAACATCCTTAACCCGGGTAAAATTGTTGACACCCCGAAAATGAACGAATTCCTCCGTTATGAGTCCGGGCAGGAAACAAACCAGTTTGATACGGTTTTTGATTTTTCCGAGACCCAGGGCATTCTCAGAATGGCAGAGAAGTGCAATGGCTCCGGGGACTGCCGCAAATCGCACGTCATTGGAGGAACCATGTGCCCAAGTTATATGGCCACACATAATGAGAAAGATACCACAAGAGCACGCGCCAATATTTTACGAGAGTTCCTTACGCGTTCTCCTAAGGTTAATAAGTTCGACCATGATGAAATATATGAGGTAATGGATCTGTGCATTTCCTGCAAAGGATGCAAATCCGAATGCCCATCCAATGTAGACGTTGCTACACTCAAAGCGGAATTTTTACAACATTATTATGATGCACGTGGTGTCCCTTTCCGGACACGAATGATTGCAAATTACGCCAAAGCAAATGCATTGAATACCAATTGGACAGGACTCGCAAATTTCGTTCAGAGAAATGCACTCACGGGAGGCCTTCTAAAGAAAATACTGGGAATAGCTCAGGCCAGAACATTGCCGGAGCTTTCTCCCTTCACTTTGCGTAAATGGGTTTCAAAAAATGAAGCAGAATTAAAACCCAAGACCAAACCAGTACGGGGGAAAGTACTTTTATTCTGCGATGAGTATACGAATTACAACGAATCTGATATCGGAATTAAAGCCATAAAATTATTAACCCGCCTTGGGTATGAAGTAAGTGTACCCAAACACCTGGAAAGTGGAAGAACTTATTTGTCAAAAGGTTTAATAAGGGATGCGCAGAAAATTGCTAAAAAAAATATTACTTATTTGAAAGGCCTTGTTTCTGAAAACACTCCTTTGCTGGGAATAGAACCATCCGCTATTCTAACCTTCAGAGATGAATATCCAAAAATGGCTGGTGAAAGTTTGTTACAGGATGCACAACTACTGGCAAAAAATTCGTTCTTAATAGACGAGTTTATTGCTTCTGAAATTGACAAAGGACATATAACGTTGGATCAGTTTACTGCTGAGGAAAAAAAGATAAAGCTTCATGGCCATTGCCATCAAAAAGCTTTATCCTCTGTAGCACATACTGTAAAAATGCTTTCTTTGCCGAACAACTATTTTGTAGAAGTTATACCATCCGGCTGCTGCGGCATGGCGGGTTCTTTTGGTTACGAAGAAGAGCATTACGAAGTATCTATGAAAATTGGCGAACTGGTCTTATTCCCGGCAGTGAGAAATACCTCGGACGAAACCATATTGGCAGCGCCTGGAACAAGTTGTCGTCATCAAATCAAAGATGGTACAGGCAAAAAAGCCAAACATCCGGTAGAGATTCTTTATGAAGCATTAAAATAGTCGTATTTGTAATTAGCCAATGAAGAAATATTTGACCTTGCTATTGCCACTGTTGATGGCCTGCGAAAATCCTGAACCTGAAGCAAAGACAACGATCAGGACACCGGATGATTCGATGCTTATGCAGCCAGCCAAACCGTTTATTGATCCGGATTCGGTAACAAGCGAAGTTTTCAAGACCGAATCAGGATGGGGATACAACATTTTATTGTCAGGAAAAAACTTCATACATCAACCACATATCCCGGCAGTGAGCGGGGCACGTCCATTCCAATCAGCCGATGATGCGGAAAAAGCGGCGGAACTGGTAAAATACAAAATTCAAAATAACATTATGCCACCCAGTGTTACTGTAATGGAACTGGATAGCCTGGGAATAGCTCTATGAGTTACTTAAACTCGTAAATTTCCCATCTTTATATCGCTTATATTGAAGCATATCTTTAAAGATCTCCGGCTTTAGAATTGACTTGCCCTTTAAAACCCTAACGCATTCCTGAATACCTTCTATAATAGAAGGGTGAGGATGAATGAGCTCAGAAATTTCCTCAATACTCCTGTCCATAGCAATAAGAAGTGCTACCGCCTGAA
>JBKBXU010000168.1:0-9799 GCA_046313675.1 Cytophagaceae bacterium | reverse complement strand
GGGCTTCTGGAACATTGATAAAAATTAAGCAATCCACATAGGAGAAAATCAGGCTGATGGATCAGTTCAACACTGCATTCATGCTGGGTCGTACCGACCACACGAATGCTTAGTTATTAGCTGATGTACTTATTTGATTGTATTAGTTTGAACTCGTTTGGATGTTTTTCCATTGTAAATATGGATATGTTTTTTTCTTTTGCAATAGCAGTTAGTTTTTCTCGAAGTCCCTTTTCGTTTTGAGCAAATCTTGTCCCTAAATAGATAGCCTTTGGGTTAGGAATAGTTAATTTTTTAGGAAAAGTTTCTTTTTGTTTAAAAATTGTCAATCTCCATTCTTGTTCATATTCCCAATCTTTAGATTTTATTAAGCTAGATGCTATCATTTGCATTGTTGTATATTCTTCAAAAATTCCGATTTTATGAACTTTATTGCTATATATAACCGGTTGTAGAAAGGTTCTAACGTATTCAACATCTAAGAAATCATATTCAATTGCAATTCCTTTATGTTCATCACCATAGTGACTCCATAAAAGTAAAGAGTTATTGTTCAAGCTAAAACTACAAATTCTTAAGTTC
This sequence comes from Cytophagaceae bacterium, assembly GCA_046313675.1. Classification (GTDB taxonomy): domain Bacteria; phylum Bacteroidota; class Bacteroidia; order Cytophagales; family Cytophagaceae; genus JBKBXU01. Next base: position 9,217 of record JBKBXU010000168.1, on the reverse strand, counting down.
TTATTTGTTTCTTCGACAATTTCATCCCATCGATTTTGTACTTTCTTAATCTGATCTTCTGGAGACTGTATAAATGGTATGTTTCTACTCTTGCAAATATTTGCGTATTCAAGAAATGGTTTTTCTACTGTCTTTAATTTTTTTATTTCCTGTTGTGTTAATTTTTGGCCTGTTAATTGAATGAAAAACTTATAGAAATCCTCAGATCCATAGTACTTTCGTAAACATTCATCATTATCAAATTGTATTGAACATTCGAAAGGGTCATTTAGTGTAGAGATTTCAGCCAACCAGATATAATTCTGTTCAATAGTCTCAATAGTTCTTTCGGATAATTTTCGGAACTTAAAAAATAAATTGGGAAAATTGTCAAGTTTAAGAGGGATTGCTTCTTCAAAGTTTTCAGCAACCATATATCTCCAATATTTTACTTTCCAGCTATTTGCCATTTAGTTGTGAATTTGTAGCTGTCTGCACTTTTTTATTTTCGATTATATTTCTTATACTGAAAATCAAGTCATTTACATATGAAACCATTCCGACTTCTTTAGCAATTTTAAAATTTTCATCCAATTTAAGAAAATCCAATAGCTTTATTTCAAAAACCGCTACTTGCTCTTCACTCATACAATAGTTAGCAGTTTTTTTCGAAACGGTGCATATAACTTGTTTAACTAATTTGTTTACAACTTTTGTATTAATACCTAGCCTAAGAATTGTATCTTCGTTTTGATAATCCTTTAAAAAGTAAGTTTCAAAATCATGAATATTGAATTCCTTCTTACAAAATAATAAGATATGCTCATAATGAGATTCTACGTTAGAGGAAGTATAAACCTCAAAAACCTTTTCCTTTTTATTCCATGCTAGCTCAAATTCAATGTTAAAAAAATCAACAAATGAAAGTATGGTTTCTTGTTGATTGATAAGATTTATGTTTTTCAACAATCTTTTTAGCTCAGGAATGATATAAAAACCCCAAAGTTTGTTTTCATTAGCAGTTTGAATGAATTCAAGAAGCTTTATATCATTTGGCACACATAAAAATTCGTTTATTGACCTTAAGAATTGCTCACCTTCGAAGAAGTCAATATATTTTGTGAGAATGTATTTTTCTATATCAGAATGACTAAATCTAAACCAATTCTTGTAAGGAATAATTACTGGACTTAAATCCTTAATTTGGAAATTAAGCAACTTTAATTCTTTAATAATTTCGTTTATTTTAGACTTAGTGATACTGTAATGATCGGTTTGGTTTAGTTCTTCAATAATCCTGAAACCAATTTTTATCAGACAATCTTTCTCAATATTATTTTTGTTACAATAGTATTTAATGTACAAGTCTAATAACTGGCAGGTATCTAAGTTCTTTACCACTATTTCACATTCAACTATAAAATGACATAGTGTTTCAAATATCTCCTTATTACTCTTCAGGCTAGACAATGCTGATTTACTGTTTTTGACTTCTTTGATAAGTTCTACATGACCATGCGTCCTTAAAAATTGTAGAGGGTTATATGTTTCATCTTCAGTTGGCAGATATTCATCAATTATAGAAGTATAGGGTTTAGGTTCATATTTATTTTTAAACCCTGTAGAACTTCTTTTAAATTTCTTTTGAGACTTTTTATTTTTTCGGAGAGAAGAACAATTTATATCAAATGACGCTTCCAAGTTTTGGATAAATCTATCTGTGATTCTTAACTTATACAGTTTACGTAGTTCTTCTATTCCTGCACTTAATAAATAATCTAATTCCATACCAATGCCCTCCTCTTCTTCATTGAGATAATAGTCAATGTCGTCAAAGATTAGCTCTTTAATGTGTTTTCTTATCTTATGAATATTATTGTGATAGAACTTTTCAAACTCTTGGGGAAAAATTTTTTTAAAACCGTAAAAGTATTCATATTCAGTAGCAAATGATATACTGTTATAGTATTTCTGAATGATTTCATTTGGTTTAACATTTAGATATAAATAAAGAAATTTTATAACACTGGGAAAATAGATCATAGAACGATGAGCAACTAGTTTCCCATCATAACTGAAACTTAGAATATCCGCCAGAACTTTTTCAAGAATAAAGTCTCTAACATCATGATTTTCTTCATGCTCAATAGGGAATAAATGATTTAATTCAATTAATTTAAAGTACTTGGTTTCATCTTTCGAATTATATCGGGTTAGCTCATCTGTTAGTTCTTTCCCATCGTAATTACAAAAGTTCAAATCTTCAAATTCAGAAAGTAGTTTATGCTTTAGCAAGTCTAATAGATTTTTACTTAGGAGGATCTTTTTCCCAAATAAAGGAGTGTCGGATTCGTAATCACTGACATCTTCCTCCTTTGTACTAAAAACAAAGGTTAATTGGTTGAAAAATTTGGCATTTAAAATGATGGGTTGTATCCATAGATAACCTTCATTTCGAAGAAACTCTAAAAGATAATCTTTAATTCCTGGGCTTTGAAATTGGACAACTGATGAATAATAGTATCCGTCTTGTCCGATTGAAATATAGAATTCGTCAAGGTTTTTAAGTTCTCTATTAAAATCTAAGGGAATGATGGCCTCATTCAAAATTCTGCGTACCTCTATTTGGATATCGTCAAAGGTACTTCTCAGGTCATTGATGCTCATTGGGTCACCTGAAACTAATAATATCAGAAGAATAGATTTGGCCGTTGGATTCAACTTTTGAAATGCTTCATTCCAAAAGATTGAGGGATTGTCTAAATATTTGTGTAGTGATTTATAAAAAGCATGTGAAGACTGATAATCTTCTTTAAGGTATTTTCTTATAAAGAAGTCTAAGTGTCTTGGAGAATAATTTTTGTGCTTAATAATGTACTCAAAATCATTATCGTAATGTGCGCGCTTAATATAACTTAAGTCAAAATCGTAAAACAATAAGTGATTGAGTAATATCTTAACCTTTTCTTCATCAGTACACTCTTCGATGTTTATGATACACTTGTTTTCATTTAACAGGATTTCAGTTTCTTGTTCAGCAACTTTAAGCACATCTTTTATCACGTAATCTCTTGAAGTAAGAATGAGAAAACGATTGTCTGAGTTTATAAAGTGGCTAATAATCCTTTGAAATTCTCTTTGAAATGTGCTGTGGTTTTTTATTTCAGGACTGAATTTTTGACCCCAAAAATCATCAACTATAACTAATCTATTTTCATCAATAATGCTTAATACTTCAACATAATCTCTTTCTTCAAGAAAAATTAAGTCCTTTACTTTTTTATTTAAAAAGTAATTTGCAATCATCATAGCGGTAGCAGTTTTGCCTACTCCAGGATTCCCCGTAAGAATAAGGACTTTATTTTCTTCAAGATGTTTAATTAAGAAGGGAAGTTGGTCTGTATGATGAAAAAGCCTGTGTTTAGATTCTATTTCGTTCAAAAAACAAGTTGTTTTTTGGTAATATTTCCTATGTACAACTTTATCAAGAGCTAATTCAAGTGATTGAAAGTTTGGCACTAAAAGCTTTGAATGAGCTTTAAATATGTGACCATAATTCTTTTCGTCCCTTAGAAATTCATTTAATTTTTCGCTATCAATGATATCGCTCCTTTTAAGATATCCTTCAAATAATTCTTCAATTTCATTGAATTGATCTACCCCAAGAGTTACACTAGATAAAAGGATATACCTTTCGGGATTTTCTTTTTTACACTTTTTTACTTCTCTTTTTAAACTTTGTTTAAAGGAATTATAGTTATTGGGGTTGTATCGTTTACATTGTCCTATGATCTGTTTGTTTTCCGAAGTGCATAATATATCAATACCATTGTCTTTCCATTCTCCAAATGTTCTAAACTCTAGTCCTGGTTCCCTTATTTTTAATATATCAAGGCATAATTTTTCAAATTCACTTGGAAATAATAGCCTATGGAAATCAAAGTTCGTCATTTAGTATTGTGTTGATGAAAGCATTGTATGACAGCTAAATACTTGCTATTGCACATAACACCCCAATTTAGCGTGTTATGCGAAGTCGATTGGGTATAAATTATTTCCTGCCTAAGTTATTTGATTTTTTATTAGTTTCCAATACGTTATAGGGCTGGGTGTAAATTATGCGTTAAATTTAGGCTTTTGGTTTCCGGTTTTTATGTAAAAAATTTGGCCTTTTATGGAAGTGGATCTAAAAAAAATAATTCCCGGTTCGAAGTTGAAACTGGTTTTAAAGCTACCATCGCTTTACTTTAATAGAAAACTTGCAGAAAGGAAAATTATAGGTCGTAATTCTCTTGTGAGGTTTTTTCCTGATTAACCAGTAAAGGTAAAATGTTAAAAAGGAAGCCACCATATAATTAGTGTCGTTATCATTTTAGTTATACTTTGAGTGCTAATATATTCCTAATTTTTATATCCTTTGAATTCGAGGTTTAAAAACTGCATAGGAAATTATAGCCTTAGCTAAACGGCTTTAATACCGCTCCATCTCCTGATCTATTTTCATTGCCCATGAAACGGTTACCAAATCTGGAAGGCTCTGAAAATTCCAAACCACAGATGAAAATAAAACGTTAACTTTACTGTACAAGATTTTAAACTATGAGCATAAAAACAGAGAAAGAAAGGATAATTAAGAAGCTTGAGGAGGTTAATGACTACACTTTACTCCAGGCAATAAATAACCTTTTAAATTATGCATTGGACCGCAAGGACAGTATAGAAGAAATGCTTGAAGAGTCTGAGAAAGATATTGAAGCAGGAAATCTTGTTTTACATGAAGATTTGAAAAAAGATATTCGGGGATGGCGAAAGAATAAATAACATGGTCTGCGCCTTGCCTTAGTTTTATAATTTTGAAACAACTCACCTAATACCTCACCATCTCCTCATCAATTCTCGTTGCCCACTTATGGATGCCGCCTTCCAGGTTGTATAGATTCTTATAGTTAAATTCATCGACCAAAAACTTTACCACCCAGGCACTGCGCATTCCATGGTGACAATACACAATAACAGGCTTGTCTTCGGGGATTTTTTCTATGTTATGCTGAATGGTATTCATTGGAACAAGATGGCTTCCGGGAAGATGGCAAATGTCCCACTCATGTGGCTCCCGTACATCTAAAAGAAATATGTCCTCATGGTTCTCTAACTTTTGGCTCAAGTCCTCCACTGAAATTTCCTTATAACCTTCTTCAAATTCCAGGGCTTCAGTAGTAGAGGAGGGGCTGCACAGTTCCACATAATCGTCTTCCAGTCGGGAAATGCAGTAGTTTTTGTCTACCGTAAGTAAACCTATGGTGGTAAACTGCATATTCAGGGCATTGTACAGCAGCAGCTTTCCTGCTAAAGGTTCGCCAATGCCTGTTATGACCTTAATAGCTTCGTTGGCCTGCATGGTGCCTATAACGCCGGGCAGAACACCGAGAACCCCGATGGTAGCGCAATTTGGAACGGAATCCGGCGCGGGAGGCTCAGGGAAAAGGCATCGGTAGGTAGGGCCCTTCTCACCGTTTTTTTTGAGGTAATTAAATACGGAAACCTGGCCTTCAAATTTAAAGATGGATCCGAAAACCAAAGGCTTGTTAAGCATAACGGAGGCATCGCTTACCAAATAACGGGTCGGGAAGTTGTCGGAACCATCGACAACCAGGTCGTACTGCTTGAAAATTTGAAGGGCATTTTCTTTTTCAAGTCTGGTATTATGAATTTTAAAATTCACATAGGGGTTCTGCTTCTGTAGTTTTTCCGCAGCGGCTTCCGCTTTGGGTTTTCCTATGTCTTCATGGCTGAAAAGTACTTGTCTGTGGAGGTTGCTTTCATCCACGCTATCAAAGTCTATAATGCCAAGTGTGCCGACCCCGGCAGCCGTTAGGTACAGCAGAATGGGGCAGCCAAGACCTCCGGCACCTATGACCAGGACTTTGGCCGCTTTAAGTTTTTCCTGTGCTTCTTTGCCAAATTCAGGAAGTATGATATGACGGTTGTATCGTTTTAACTCTTCTGCTGATAACATGCTTTACTAAGTTTTTATCTTGGTTGTCCAGTGAAATTTATTCATCCAGAATATGTTAAATTAGTCTTGTTGTTTTTTAAAATGAATCCCATCTTAATTATTTCTAACCTTAGGAATGATTCCTAGATCGAGATTATGACCTCGCCGGTCAGGCGTTCTTCCCGCATTCCTGGCCTCGCAATTCTCATTGCTCGCCTCTCTTTGATGAGAAAAGTAACCAAAAGAATCAAGGCCTGTGAGTAAATTTGCTAAAATTTTAAATTTTTACGCTAAAACTTTTGAAACTCACCTCCTTCGTCGGCTCAAACAGCAAAATTTTTGGCCGCTTCAAAATTTAAAATTTCTTAACGCAATTTACTCAAGGGCCAACAAAACTCCATTTTCAATAGTGCGTTTAATACTTTGATCGAAGCTAATGCATACTTCTTAAACGTTTTCCGACACCTGATAGGCTCTGTCCCAGTCTTTCCAGACGGGTTCATACCCCTGCTTTTTCAACATTTTTGCTATTTCTGCGGGTGAACGCTCATCGTGAATTTCAAACTGCTCCAGGGCTTCTAAATTGGAAGCATAGCCTCCCGGATCGGTTTTAGAACCTGCGCTCATGGAGGTAATGCCGAGTTTGATGACGTTATTCCTGAATTTTTCGCTTTCACGGGTTGACAGGCTGAGTTCGACTTCTTCATTAAATATCCTGTAGGCGCAAATAAGTTGTACCAGTTCCCGGTTCAGCATGTTGACTTTCGGCTCCACATTTCCTGTATATGGCCTGAGTCTCGGGAAGGAGATGGAATATTTTGTTTGCCAATACGTCTTTTCCAGATAGTCCAAATGAAGCGCCGTAAAGAAGGAATCTGCCCGCCAGTCTTCCAAGCCAATTAGTACGCCAAGGCCCATTTTGTATATGCCTGCTCTGCCAAGGCGGTCAGGCGTCTCCAGCCTGTACTGGAAATTGGATTTCTTGCCTTTGGGGTGGTGAAATTTATAATTTTCCTCATGATAGGTTTCCTGGTATACCAAAACAGTGTTTAAGCCATGAGGAATAAGTTCTTCATATTCTTCCTGATCCAAGGGCTGCACCTCCATGGAAACATGGGAAAAATGTGGGTTTACCAGTTTGATGGCATTTTTTAAATAAGGAACCCCGACCGTTTTATTCGCTTCGCCCGTCACCAGGAGTATATGGTCGTAGCCGTAGTTTTTGATGACGTTCACTTCCCTGAGAATTTGCTCATCCGTTAAGGTTGTTCTTCTCATGGGGTTGTCGAGGCTAAATCCACAATAGGTGCAGATGTTCTGACATTCGTTGGACAAATACATGGGAATGTACATTTGCATGGTATTGCCGAACCTCTTTCGGGTGATCTGATGGCTAAGTAAAGCCATTTGTTCGAGGTAGGGTAGGGCAGCCGGAGAAATAAGCGCTTTGAAATCTTCCAGGTTTCTCTTTTTCTTATGCAAAGCTGTTTCCACATCAGTGCTTGTTTTAGCATAGATGCTTTCTTTTACCTCATTCCAGGAGTGCTTAGTAAAAATATTTTCGAAGGATTGCTCCATAAATGATTCGTTAATTTTATAATTCATCTAAAAATGCCGTCAAAGGGCTGCTTGCCACGGCTTGTTTGCTGTGCTTTGCGAGTTTTGCCTCATAAGCCATTCGTCCTGCCTCTACGGCCATTCTAAAAGCTTTGGCCATTTGCACCGGATTGGCTGAAACGGCAATGGCGGTGTTTACAAGCACGGCATCCGCACCCATCTCCAATGCTTCGGCAGCGTGGGACGGCGCACCGATCCCGGCATCTACTACCACGGGAATTTTACTTTGTTCTATAATTATTTCGAGCATTCCCCTGGTTTGCAAACCGCTGTTGCTGCCTATAGGCGAACCCAGCGGCATGACCGCCGCAGTGCCAACTTCTTCCAGGCGCTTACATAAAACAGGGTCTGCGCTGCAGTATGGCAGTACAATGAAGCCAAGTTTTACCAGTTCCTCAGCCGCCCTCAGTGTTTCAATGGGATCCGGAAGTAAATATTTCGGGTCCGGATGGATTTCCAGTTTTAACCAGTTTGTTTCCAAGGCTTCTCTTGCCAGTTGCGCCGCAAATACGGCTTCTTTGGCATTTCTCACCCCGGAGGTGTTTGGCAAAAGGTTGAACTGTGCATGGTCCAGGTAAGGGAGTATTTCGTCGCTTCTGTTTTCAGTGTCCACACGTTTTAGTGCTACCGTCACCAGTTCGGAACCTGATTCCAGTAAGGCTTCTTCCATGGCTTTGCCGGAGCTGAACTTTCCGGTGCCGGTAAACAGCCTGGATCTAAAAACTTTGTTGGCTATGATAAGATCACTCATAATTTCACTCCTTGGTTTAAATGATTTAGGTATGCCTGCACCAGTTCGGATTTATTTTCGGCTGTATTAATGGAGGAGGCTACTGCCACTCCGTAAACGCCTGTTTCCAGCAGGGCAGGAAGGTCCTGTGGTATAATACCCCCAATGGCAATTATAGGAAGGGCAATGTTATTGAGGCAGCATTGCTCTATGATTTTTTTATATCCCTCCGCACCCAAAACCGGGCTTAGCTTGTCTTTGGTACTGGTAAAGCGGAAGGGGCCCAGGCCAATATAATCAATGTTTTTCCCGGATAATTCCCAGATGTCTTCAAAGGTATTGGCCGTAGCGCCAATGATGCAGTTGTTACCTGCTATTTTTCTTGCCTCAGTAGGATCCATGTCGTTTTTACCTAAATGGATACCGTCTGCCTGAATTTTCGCGGCAAGATGCGGATTGTCGTTGATAATTAATTTAGCACCGTATTTTTTACAAACTTCCCGGGTTGCCAAAGCTTGTTTTTCCCACGCTTCGTCACTAACATTTTTTACCCGGAGCTGTATCCACCGGATGCCGTTTTTACATGCCTCTTCGGCTAGTAAAGCATGGCTTTTCCCGGGTATATCCTGCGTGATCAACTGTAATTTATCTATTTTACACATAGTGGTATCCTAATAAACTGTTGTGACTTTTGATAAAGTCGGTTACATACTCTTTCGCTTCCCTGCATGCTTCATGCAAGTCATAGCCTTTGGCCAGGTTGGTAAGTATGGCAGAAGACAGGACGCATCCGGTACCATGTTTACTATGGTCAAGTCTCAGGCCCTCATAGCGTATGGACTTTCCTTTTTCGTACAAGACATCATCGGCGCGTTCACCGGTGGTATGTCCTCCTT
>JBKBXU010000167.1:0-9815 GCA_046313675.1 Cytophagaceae bacterium | reverse complement strand
TTTCGGAAGTCATCGTGGTAAAATGTTACATCAATAAAGCCCAGATTAATATCCTTTTTTAAAATTTCTTTAAGTTTATTGCTAATTCTTTCTGCGAGAAAAACCCCACGAGGCTGAATTCCTAAAATTACGGAATTGCTAAAATCATCATGATTTTCAATAAGCTGATGACTTAGCCGCTCAATGGTTATGTTTAGTAATTTGCCGTCTATGATAATTCTTTTGCGCATGCAACAGAAGGTTTGGCACAAAGATATAAAAATATAAATACAGAAATAATTAAAATGGGTCAGATGGCTAAACTATCATCGGCAGAAGCCTTATTTATTTCCAAACGCTTTACTACTTTAATAAAAACAGGCTTTAAAACGAAAAAAATAATAAAAACCACAAAAGGGGCGCAAATTAACCAAAAGCCCATAGCATGTACTGAAGCCCATAACAACTTTTCAAAAATGACAGAAAAACTTTCTTTAAACAAGGCCAGCAATTCGCTTTGGCTTAATTGAAAATCCGCCTTGCCAAACATCATAGCACCTCCTTTGTATTGTGGGATGATACATAGAATCTGCACAGGATAGGCCAGATAATTTACAAGTTGCAGAGCACCAATATTCAACTTAAAAATATAGGCAGCAATAAAACACATAAGGGTGGTAGGCCCAATGATGGGAAAGGAGCTTATAACTATGCCAAGTGCGACAGTAAGAGCCAGTTTATCAGGAGACATCCCCTGTTTCAGGTATCGCAGCAGAGGTTGATAAATTTTTTCCTTAATCATTGTAATCCATTAAATCTTCCCTAAACAAGTTGCCAAAAAAATGTCTGTAAACAAACAATAAAATGTTAAGATTTTTTAGTATTTTTGTTATATTTAAATTCCGAAAGCACAAAATAATGACGCTCAGAAAGCTTTGTATCATTTTACTCATGACTCCTGTTTTCTTCGCCTTTACCCTGGGTGTCCCGGATATTTTTGTTAAGGTATATATTGACGACTTAAAAGAAAACAGAAAAGCAATCGTTGGTGTTTTTAGCAAAAAAAATAAAGACCTTTCGGACAAATACTCTATAGAAGAATATGAAGCAGTTCTTCTAAATACTCAGGGAAAAGTTAAATGGAAGAAAAAATTTACGGACACAGAAATTAATATTATTGATGAAGACATCCGGCTTATGTCAGGCGACCTTCTGGTAATAAGAGATATATTTCTGTTAGAAAAAAAGTCCGGAAAGAAACTTTTCATAGAAGATATTACAGAAAGGTATCTGATCCGCTAGCTATTTCGGAACAGCTTTATACATTATAATTCCAATAACAGAGAAAATTATATTAGGCACCCAGGATGCCACCAAAGGCCCCATAGACCCCACATGGGCCATATTTCGGCTTAAAATCACAAAGATGATGTAAATAAAAGCCAGAAAAAACCCAAATGCTATCTTAAAACCGGTTCCTTCCCTTGACTTTCGTGCAGCAACAATAACACCGATAATTGTTAAAATAATAATAGCAAAAGGATAGGTATACCGTTCATATTTCTCTGTAAGATACACTTCAATATTCTCCGCTCCGCGGTCCTTTAATTTGACAATAAGGCTTTCCAACTCCGGCAAAGTCAAGGTCTCATGAAGGGAATAACTGTCTTCAAAATCATTTGGGTGGAGATTGATAATCGTATCTCTTTTCAAATCGTAACTCAGGTATTCTTTTCCATCTTTCAGTTCCCGTATAGAAACTTTTTCAAGCCGCCACATTTCCTTATCAGGCTCCCATACAATTCTATTGGCCTTGAGTTTGGAATGAAGTGTAGTTCCCTCAATTCTTTCCAGAGTAAATTGATACCCTACATTCATATGGTTATTATAACTTTCCATGTAAACATAGGCATCAGGCCCGATTTTCATATGAATATTCTTGCCTTCAAAATAATATTTTGTCCTCAAATATTGATTTTCAAATGCTATTCTCTTCTTATTGGCATCAGGAATAACCCATCCTATAAGAAAAAAAGTACCTATCGCAATCAAACAGGCTCCCGCAACAAACGGCATAAGCATTCTTCGAAAACTAACCCCACTACTTAATATGGCTATTATTTCGGAGTGTGCTGCCAATTTGGCTGTAACAAAAACAGCCGTGATAAAAATCGTTATCGGGCTGAGCATATTAGCCAGGTAAGGCATGAAGTTCAGATAATAAACCCCAAATATCTGATCGAAAGGAACATTACTTCTCAAAAAGTCACCATTTCGTTCTGTATAATCGATCACGCATATTACAACTACCAACAGAATAACTACAAACACAAAGGTCTGAAGAAACTGCTTTAAAATATACCAATCTAACTTTTTTATCCGCATATACTTGATTTTATGACTTTTAAAAGCCACTAAACGGTTTTGCTTATTTTATAGCCTTTGCATGACTTGCTCAACCATACCACTTTTCCACTCAAAAAACGTTCCTTCTTTTATCTTAGTTCTCGCCTGCTCCATTAACCACAAATAAAAGGTCAGATTCTGAATACTTGCAATCTGGCAAGCCAATATTTCATTCGAAACAACTAGGTGTCTCAAATAAGCTTTTGTATAATACGAATTTAAAAAGGAATTGATTCCCGGATCCAATGGGCTAAAGTCATCTTTCCATTTTTCATTCCTTATATTGACTATCCCCTGAGAAGTAAAGAGCATTCCATTTCTGGCATTTCTGGTAGGCATTACGCAATCAAACATATCTATTCCAAGAGCAATATTTTCAAGTAGGTTAGCCGGAGTTCCAACTCCCATAAGATACCTTGGCTTGTCTTCAGGAAGTATATCACAAACAATTTCAGTCATTTCATACATCATTTCAGCAGGCTCACCAACCGATAAGCCACCTATGGCGTTCCCTTCCCTTTCAAAGGAAGCAATAGTTTCGGCAGATTTTTTCCTAAGGTCTTTATAGGTGCTGCCCTGAACAATGGGAAATAAAAATTGCTTGTAACCATACTTGGCATCAGTTGCATCAAAACGATCACAACACCGCTTCAACCAACGATGTGTCATTTCCATGGAATTCCGGGCATAGGTATAATCACAGGGATAAGGAGTACATTCATCAAATGCCATAATGATATCTGCGCCAATGGTTCGCTGAATATCCATCACATTTTCAGGAGAAAAAAAGTGCGTTGAACCATCGATATGAGATTTGAAGGTAGCACCTTCTTCCTTAATTTTCCGGATATCCGACATGGAATATACCTGATAACCACCACTGTCCGTAAGAATAGGTTTAGGCCAGCAGTTGAATTTATGAAGCCCTCCGGCTTTGGAAATAACATCTAATCCGGGCCTCAGATAAAGATGATAGGTATTCCCCAATATTATCTGAGCCTGTATATCGGCTTCCAATTCCCTTTGGTGAACAGCCTTAACTGATCCTCCTGTACCTACGGGCATAAAGATAGGCGTCTCAATAGCTCCATGATCCGTTTGAATCACCCCTGTCCTTGCCTTCGAATTCCTATCTTTTGAATTTATACTAAAAAACATATTGTAATTTTAAAATCATGCAAAAATATATTTATTTAACTATTTTTAGTTAATTTTACCTTAGTTAAAAACAGGATACATTGGAACTATTTCTTTTTTACCTTTTTTTACTTTGCATCTACATACATTTATTCTATTGTCTCTTCGTATTCGCCAGAATAATATTCTATGAAGAAAACTCACCTTTACAAGAGAACGACCTTTCGGTTTCTGTAGTCGTATGTGCTCATAATGAATACCTCAATTTAGTTAATTTAATCCCGGCACTTCTAAAGCAGAAGTATAGTAATTTTGAAATTATTATTGTAAACGACAGGTCAAGTGATGAAACAGAGCGTCTAAGCAGGGAATTCTCTTCAAATGAAAAAATTTCTTTTTTAACCATCTCAGAAACACCAAAAGGCATTAATCCCAAGAAACATGCACTGACCCTTGGAGTCCAAGCCGCATCAAAAGAGATCATCCTACTAACTGATGCTGATTGCCTTCCTCTTAGTAGCAAGTGGATAAATAATATGGTACAAGGTTTCAGTAGTGGCAAAGAAATTGTTTTGGGTATTTGCCAGTATAAGCAAGAGCCTGGCCTATTAAATAAATTAATTCGATTTGAAACACTGTATACAGCCATTCAATACATTAGTTTTGCTTTGAAAAATCAGGCGTATATGGGAGTCGGAAGAAATATGGCTTACCGAAAATCGTTATTTGATAAATTGAATGGAATAAGCGCTCACAAAGAAATAACCGGTGGGGATGATGACCTCTTTATAAGAGACGCATCAAAAAAAGGTAACGTAGCCATACGAATAAACAGAAAAAGTCAGACTATATCCATTCCAAAAAAAAACTATACATCATGGTTCAGGCAAAAAAAGAGGCATCTATCTGTAGGTAAATATTATAAGACTCGGGATAAAGTCAGACTGGGAATGCTAAATATTTCACATATGCTGTTTTATATTAGTTTCTTCCTCCTTCTCTCATTATATACTGACACCTTACTTATTATTAGCTTATTTCTTTTGAGAACTGGAATATTAATTACTATTTTTGCCCTTATTTCATACAAAATGAAAGATAGAATAAAATGGTATTGGATACCCATTCTTGACTTCATGTATGTAATAAATTATTTAATCACAGGAATGGCAGCCTTATTTGCTAAAAAGATTAAATGGACTTAACTAATAAAGAGTTTTCAGATAAAGCTAAAAAAGATTTTCAGCTTATCGAACTTGCCAAAGGAAAGGGTGATGAAAAAGCTTATGCCGAGCTTATGCAGCGGTATAAAAAACCCGTTTATCATATGATTTTGAAGATGGTCAGAAACGTTGATGATGCCGAAGACCTTACCATCGAAGCATTTGCAAAAGCTTTTAAGAATCTGGAAAAATTTAATCCCGAATATACATTTAGCACCTGGCTTTTTCGTATTGCCACAAACAATTGTATTGATTTTATCAGAAAAAAGAAATTAGACACAATGAGTATCAATTCTGCTTTCAAAGATGAAATGGGTGAAAATGTGGATGTAGATCTTAAAGATCATAACCTTAACCCACAGGAAGAAGCAATTAAGAGTGAAAAGATTGAAATCATTCAAACCATTGTAACTAAGTTGCCTGCAAAATACCAGACATTGGTAAAACTCAGGTATTTCCAGGAGCTTTCCTATGAAGAAATTGCTGTAGAAATAGATGCCCCCCTGGGTACGGTAAAAGCACAACTTCACAGAGCCAGGGAATTGCTGTATGACCTGGTAAAAAACAGAAGAGACCATATTTAAATGGATTTGATCCTTAAGTATTTTCCTAATCTTTCTACAGATCAACAGGAAAAATTTTTAGCCTTACAAGCCCTTTACAGGGAATGGAATGATAAAATTAATGTTATTTCAAGGAAAGATATTGATCAACTCTACGAAAGGCATGTTCTGCACTCTCTTGGAATAGCCAAAGTCATAAACTTCAAACCAAGAACTTCCATTCTGGATGTAGGTACCGGTGGAGGATTTCCGGGAATACCTCTGGCAATTATGTTTCAGGAATCTGAATTTTTATTAATAGACTCAATCGGAAAAAAAATTAAGGTTGTGGAGGAGGTATCCAAGGCTCTGGGCTTAAAAAACCTGAATGCTCAGCAGATTCGTGCAGAACAAGTAAACGAAAGCTTTGATTTTGTTGTAAGTCGGGCGGTAACAGACATTAAAACCTTCTATGCCTGGGTTCAGAAAAAATTTCTGAAAGGAGGCTTCAATAGTCTTGATAATGGAATTCTTTATTTGAAAGGAGGAGATCTAACTGCTGAATTTAAAGAGTTTAAAAAACCAGTGAAGGAATTTGCTCTAAGCAACTACTTTAGTGAAGACTTTTTTGAAACTAAAAAGGTCATTTACGTTAATTGCTCAGGAAATCTTTGAACCAATATCCCGACTCCTTAATTATTCTTTCTTGAGTTTTGTGGTTTACATGTATTAAACCAAATCGGGGCTTAAAACCTTCAGCCCATTCAAAATTATCTAAAAGTGTCCAGCAAAAATATCCTTTAACGTTCACTCCCTCCTTTTTAGCCCTCCATATCTGTTCAAGGTTTTCCATAATAAAAGATTGCCGTTGCTTATCATATACTTTGCCATTTTCTATGGTATCTTTAAACGCAGCACCATTTTCCGTGACAATAATCGCCTTTACACCTTCATAATTAGAAAACTGCTTTAATGCTAAATAAATAGAAGGGGGATAAACTTCCCATCCCATCTCCGTAACAGGCACCCGACGATCACATGCTCTTACCTGCTTCATCCATCCATAAGGTTGCGTAATGCTAAACGTAATTACCTCTCTCGTGTAATTCTGAATACCAATGAAGTCAAAATCGAAGGGAAGCAATAAATCATCTCCGGCTTTCATATAAGATTCTATTCCCTGAAGGAGCTTAAAATCCTCTGAAGGATAACCCATACCCAGCACTGGCTCAATATACAATCGATTAAGAACGACATCTGCTCTTTTGGCAGCATTTAACGACCTGACTGTTTCTTTATATGGGAAAGTTGGCGCACAGGAAAAGGTAGTTCCTATATACGAATGCTTGACATTAGAACGAATTATTTTGCCACCGGCAGCCTGACACATGGTGGCATGGTGAACTGCCGGAAAAAAATTACTTAGCCCCCGTAATCCAGGAGCATGTATTCCAAGCAAATAACCCAATGCGGTAAAAACCAATGGCTCATTCAGCACCATCCAGTTTTTGACCCTGTCTCCATATTTTCGGGTGACTTTATCAACATAATCACTAAACCAACTTATTATATCACGATTCTTCCACCCTCCCCTGTCCTGCAAAGCTTGTGGAAGATCCCAATGATACAAGGTAAGCCAGGGATCAACATCGCACTTAAGACAGAAATCGATCATACGATCGTAATAATCGAGGCCTTTAGTGTTAATAAGACCCCGTCCTGTTGGTAAAATGCGTGTCCAGGCTATAGAAGTTCGAAAAGCTTTAAAATTTAAATAGTTAATTCGCTGGATGTCGTCCCGATATAGGTTATAAAAATCGCAGGCATAGTTAGCCTTATCACCATTTAATATAGCCCTTTTCTTAGTTGTAAACCTATCCCAGATAGATACTCCTTTCCCATCAGAGGTTGGACTGCCTTCTGTTTGAAATGCACAAGAAGCAACTCCCCAATGAAAGTCATCTCCAAAATCCTCTCTAGTTACTGTATAACTTTCCCCTAACAGATAACCTGGCAGGTAACTATCTTCCTTCCTCAAAATGTCACTTCTTTTAAGATTAATAAATTAGTGCGAATCTAAGCACCGCGTATTAACCCAATGTTAGCCGAGTGTTATGCTTTCTTAACCTTAACAGGAAACACTTTTTTTTATTACTTAGGCATACTACAAGAAAAGTGATGAACCATAAATAAATCACAGTCAGACAGAATACAAACTTTACAATAAATTAAGACGGAATTAATATTCAGGTTATTTTAAAATACTTCCTTTGGGAAAACTCTTATGAGACAGCATTATAAAACGATTGTTCTTTCGGACATACATCTTGGCACCAAGGGGTCAAAAGCAAAAGAAATTGCTAATTTTTTGAAATATAATTCCGCAGATAAGCTTATTCTTAACGGGGATATAATTGATGGATGGCAATTACGAAAATCAGGGAAATGGAAAAAAAACCATACCAAGTTTTTCAAAAGGATCATCCAAATGATTGAAACCTTCAATACGGAAGTTATCTATACCCGGGGAAATCATGATGATTTTTTAGATCAGATCATGCCATTTAGAATGGGTAAAATTTCCATTCAAAGAGATTACATTCACGAATCAAATGGCAAAAAATATTACGTAGTCCATGGGGACATTTTTGATTCTATAACCACTAATCTGAAATGGATAGCTAAACTAGGTGACATAGGGTATACATTATTGCTTTGGATAAACCAACGATACAACGATTACCGAACCAATCGGGGCCTTCCATATTATTCACTATCACAAGCGGTTAAAGCAAAGGTTAAAAGTGCCGTTTCCTACATTTCAAATTTTGAAGACCAATTAATAGAACTTGCCAAAATTAAAAAATGCGACGGCATAATATGTGGACATATACATCAGCCTGCCATTAAATATTATGGAAGCTTAATATACATGAATTCGGGTGATTGGGTAGAAACCTTAAGTGCCCTGGTGGAAACCATGGATGGCAAATGGGAATTAGTTTACTTTAATGAACAAGACACTCTTTCATTAGACCTAAATGACGAACTGGAAGATGATGATCTTGATGAAATAGAATTACCAAATCCGGATCTGATTTTCCTGAAGGCTAAAACCTAGTTCGATATTTTTCTAAATTTAGCTTATAGGAGGAACCAAAACTTTTAAACTGGATGGTACAGAACTAAACGATAGTTCAGGACCCATTTTATAAGGTTCTCCGTCAAGATGAATAAAACCGGCCTCTTCCCTATGAAGAACAACCTCACGACTTTGGATAATCTTCAAATAAGAACAGGCGTGCATATTCTTATTAAAAAGACGTAATCCTATAGACAATGCTTTTCGTTTAGGAAAAGGTTCTAAAACACAGACATCCAATAAGCCATCCTGTATATCTGCATATGGAGAAATACATGCATTATTGCCATATTGAGATGAGTTTGCAAAGGTTATAAGAAAAGCTTTTGTTTTTATTTTCTCTCCATTTACAAACAACGAATATTCAGAGGGTTTATAAGAAAAGAATTCCTGAACAGACGATGAAATATACGTTCGCAAACCTCTCCGTATTTTACTAGCAAAGATGCTGCCTATATGGGCATCAAAACCAACTCCTGAAGTACAAAAAAAAGGCCTTTCGTTAACCACCCCGGAATCTATTTTAATTTCACGACAGTTGTTCAAAAGCTCAATTGATTTTTTCAAATCAATTGGGATATTCAAATGTCTGGCCAATCCATTCCCGGATCCCTGAGGAAGAATTCCAAGACTTATATCTTTATTTAATAAAACTCGGGCAATTTCATTAACCGTTCCATCACCTCCCACAGCAACTATTTTTTTAATCCCCATCTCCAAAGCTTTACAAGTTATCTCAGTAGCATGTCCCGGATAAGCGGTAAACTCTATATGGGGTTGGAATTTTTTACCATTTAAATAGCTATATATACCTGAAGGAATAACCCTTTTATTCCCGGTTCCCGAACTAGGGTTAACTATAAACAAAATGTCTTCGCGATCTCTGTGTAACATGGAATTAAATCATATGCTAAACTTAGAAAAAATCTATCCTTCTTACAATTTTAAGAAGCCAAAATTCAACATATAATACATTGTTAATTAAAAATTTATATAAGGCCAAAAGATTAACAAATCATTAATATTAACATAAAACTTCGATTAAAAAAAATGTGTTCATTGGAGAATGGAACTCATATCTCAATTCGGGTTTTTATAAATAAAAGATTTCTTAAAACCTCATTTATGCTTCTCCAAGGCCAATAAAAACAAACTTAACAATTTGATAATACCGATCTAACACTAAGGTAATAGCTGTTTTGTTATTTTAATAAAAAAGAAAGGGGGCCAATGTTACGATATAAAACTCTTGTGATTTCAGACCTGGATTTGAAAAGCAGCATATCCGGAAAACTTAATAAGCTGTTGAGCGAAGTTAGTTTTGACAAACTTGTTTTATCCGGAAATTTTGCCAATAAATGGTTTGACAATTCAACAAAGCCCACT
>JBKBXU010000166.1:0-9819 GCA_046313675.1 Cytophagaceae bacterium | reverse complement strand
TACTACACTTAACTTCGACTACAACGGCCAGGGTAAATTGGTGTTCGGCAAGCAGTTGCCATCTAATACCAATTTCTTTAACGGAAACCTGAATGACATGCGTTTGTGGAGCAAAGCAAAAACTATGGGAAATATAGTTTTGAATATGAACAAAGACCTGAGCCGTAACTCCAGCGGGCTGCTTCATAACTGGAAAATGAATGAGGCAGAAGGTATATTCACTAAGGATGTTATCAGAAGCCGTGATGCAGCACTATATGGTACTACATGGCGGGTTACGCCGAATGGCTACGCGGCCCAGTTTGATGGCGTCGACGACAGGGTTGATATTAATTCAAGTACCATATCAATTACCCAGGAAATGGATTTCACACTTGAGTTCTGGTTTAAGTCAAACCAGGCTGGTGTCGCCACCCTGTTCTCCAATGGAAGAGGAGATGGCCTTGGAGCGGATTCACTCTATTCCTGGAACATTCAAAAAGATGCATCCGGGTTGATACATGTGTACCATAAAGGATATGACTTTGTGGCTACCAACACCAATTACTTTGACGGAAACTGGCACCATTTTGCTTTAGTCTTACAGCGCACTGCAAACCTGTCTTGTTATGTAGATGGCAATCTGCAAAACTCAGTACAGGCACTTTCTTTCCGACAACTGGGAGGGCCCTATATGTATCTGGGAGTAAGAGGGTACTATACCGGCACAGTGCCAAACTATGACAACCATTTCAACGGAGCAATAGATGAATTCCGTTTTTGGAACACTGCCCGTAAAGCAGAACAGATAAAACGTGATAAGCAAAACAGAATGCTGGGTAATGAATTTGCCTTAATGGCTTTTGTTCCTTTTGAAAGTTACACTGTCAGCATGGGTGTGCCGATATTAGGTCCGACTTTCAAAGATTATTCTACAGAAATAACCTCTGTACATAACGACTCGGTATTTGCCCGCAATGGTGTGTTGTCTGTTACGCAAACACCTACCATTAAGCTTCCGCGTCCGGTACAGTCGATTAGTTTTACGTATTCTGTCAACAACGATCAAATCATCATAACGCCAACAACTTCTCCGGAACTAATCGAGAATGTAACATTAGATATTACGGTTAAAGATGTATATGATCTGAGGGGAAATAAAATGCAGTCTCCTAAAACCTGGATTGCATTCATTAACAAAAATCAGGTGCTTTGGCAGGATGACATGAAGAGTGTCACGAAAACATCTGACAGCGTGGTCACCTTCACCACCAATATTCTTAACATAGGAGGTGCTCTGAAGCAATATACCATAGGTGGACTGCCTTCCTGGATTACCACATCAAGCACTTCAGGCACCATATCTCCTAACAGCACAAAGAGTGTCACCTTTACTATACCGGCTGGCACACCTGTCGGTGAGTACTTCGCAGACCTTACGCTAAGAACGGATTTTGGCTACGATGAAATATTGAGAATTAACCTGACGATTGTAGGTGATGAGCCTAACTGGGTATTCAATCCTGCCAATTTCCAATACAGTATGAATATTTTCGGCGAAATTTCTATAGATGGAGTTATATCTTCAAACACCTCAACGAAGATTGCCGCATTTATTAACAATAAATTATGCGGTGTTGGAAACCTTGAATATCTGCCGGCATATGATCGATACCAGGTATTCTTAAGCGTGTATAACAACAATATAACCGGGGATTCTATTCGCTTCCAGGTATATGATGCTACTACAGGTATTACCTTCGTAAATGTTTCTCCTGTAACTATGTTTGTTGAAAATCAGATACTGGGAAGTGTAAACAGTCCGGTGACCTTCGTTGCCAACTCTCAGGTTCGCCTGAATATACCGCTTAAAGCAGGTTGGACATGGATTTCATTACCTCTTAAATCAAATCAATTGCAGCATAGCAACTTGCTGATGAAAGATGTCACAAATTCAGAGAATGACGTCATACGTAGCTTTAACGCTTATGATCAGTATGCGGCAAGTCTGGGTTGGCTGGGAAATATCTCTTCCTCCCCTCAAGGCTTCCAAAATAGCCAGTCTTATAAAGTAAAGAATGCTAACGTTGGCACTCTTGAACTGACCGGCTTACGTTTACACCCTGATTCAGCAGGGGCTGAAATAACTATTGTACCGGGATGGAACTGGATTGGATATGTGGCTACCAAAAATACGAGCGTAAGTTCAGCTATGTCTAATTATAGCGCAGTCACCGGAGATATATTAAAGAGTCAGCATCAGTTTGCCTACTATGATAATATGACAGGTTGGGTTGGTAGTCTTACTACTATGCGCCCTGGATCAGGTTATATGTTAAAATCTACAGGGAACAGCAGTTTTTATTATCCGCTATCGGTGTATTACGGGAATCCGGCAACCTCTAGAATTTCAGAAGATTATACAAACATAAATGAATTTTACGATTATAGACCGGAACTTTATGAAAGGAATATGTCGGTCATCGCAAATTCAAATTTATGTACTCAATTAAAGACCGATGAGGTGGCACTTGCTGCATTTGATTCTGAAAATATTTTGCATGGATATGCGACTCCGGTATACAATGAAAAGGCAATGGATTATCTGTATTACCTGACGGTAAATAGCAACGTTTCGGGCGAAACACTCCATTTGAAATATATTAACCTTGCCGATGGCGCTGTAATTTCTTCTGAAGAAAATATAGTGTTTACACCAGACGCCTTGTTGGGAAGTCCTTCAAATCCTGTAAAGGCTACGGTATCGAATGAGGTATCCTGCTTGTTTGACAACTCGAATACTGATGAAAATTCTGAAACAGTTCATGTATTCCCGAATCCGTTTAATCATTCTTTAGAGGTAGTATTTGAAACAAAAGTTAATGTAACCATTGAACTAATAAATGCGCTTGGCCAGGTTTACACCTCTGTAAAATCAATTGACGAAAAAAATGTAAAACTTGATTTAAGTGCAATGAATCTGCCGGATGGAATATATGTATTGAGGATACGCGGAGATGTAAACACAACAACTAAAATTGTTAAAACAGCCTATTAAATATCGTTTTAAATTATCTATGAAAAAGTTTATATATAGTATTTTGATTTATTGTTTTACGGTTGGATTGTCGCATGCTCAGATCCCTGGTACATGGACTGTCAATCCCGCTGACTATAATTACTCCATGCAGGTTACTTCTAAGCTGAATAAAACTTGCGTGGATCTAAACAATGCGAATAATGCGGTAGCTGCGTTTGTAGGCGGTCAATGCCGGGGCATCGCCTATTCTGATGTTTCAGCAGGGAGCGACCTGCTGGCACTGCTTGTTATTTATAGCAATGCTATTTCAGGTGAAGAGGTAACACTACAGGTGTATAATGATGACGATGGTTTGGTATTTGATGGAGTAGACAAAATTACTTTTAATAGTGGCGATCAGATTGGCGGGCTTAGTTCTCCTTTTCTAGTAACTGATAATCATGGCCCTACAGATATTTCTTTGTCAGCATATTCATTTCCGGAGGATATAGGCATAGGAGTAACTATTGCTACTTTGAGCGCTATTGACGTTGAGGAACCTTTTACGTTTTCTCTTCCGACAGGACAACTGGAAAACAATAAATATACCATCAGTGGTACAGATCTTCTAACAAATAGCACCTATAGTTTTAACAGAGATCCGAAAGATACCATCCGTATCATGATAACAGATTCTAAAAACTGCACTTATACGAAAGATATTATATTGGAGATAGAGGACGTGAACGATCCTCCTACAGATATAATCATTGATACTTTATCCATCGTGGAGAATAATCCGGTTGATTTTTACATCAGTAGAATAAAGACTGTAGATGAAGACCTCAATGACAGCTTTACTTATGAATTTGTATCAGGTAGCGGGGATGATGATAATTCCCAGTTTTACATTATCGAAGACCAATTATATATTGCTACAAGAACCAACTACGATGTAAAGAATACCTATGCTTTTAGGATCCGGTCAACCGATTCCCATGGCGCTTTTATAGAAAAATCTTTTGTGCTGACAATCATAGACAATCCAAATTTTTCACCCGCTTTAGCTTCCGCAAATTATGTATCTCCTAATGGCGATGGGAAAAATGACTATTGGAATGTCCAAAATGTTGTCATCTATAAGGATTTTTCATTAACCATATTTGATCAATTCGGGAATGTTGTTTATGAGAAAGCGAACAATTACAATAACGAATGGGATGGAAAGCTCAATGGCAGGCCTCTACCGGACGGAAACTATTACTATATTTTTAAAAATGATAAAATTTCATACAAAGGTAACCTTACCATTGTAAACTGATAAAATACGATGATGAAAAAATTACTAGTATTTATTGGAGTGAGTCTGGTTGCTCAAATAAGTTATGCCCAAGTTTCAAATTATGATTTTTTTGCTTACAGGCTTGGCAACATGTTCAATGTGAATCCTGCCTGGGTCACCAAAGACGATGGAATAAATGTTATATTAAATGCTCAAACCTTGAGCACTCCGTTAAATTATGCCGATAAAAATATAATGGCGGGCATCTATTCCAGGGTAGGAGAACGATCCGGTCTGGGTGTAAAAACTATTTCAAATACTCGTGGAGCATTTAACATTTTCCGATCAGACCTTTCATATGGTTATGAAGCCAAGTTTTCAGAACGTCATTCATTGAGACTTGGAGCATTGGCCGGTTTACATAACTCTTCCCTAAATATTAACCGGATAGACAATTATGAAATGCTTGATCTATCTGATCCGACCCTGTCAAATTCCTATTTTAATACCACTCAGTTTGTAGCAGGAGCAGGTATAGTGTATAGTATTCAGAACCTGGATGTATCTGCTTCATTTCCTCAGATCATATCTACATCACAGCCTTTTAACTCCTATATGAATACAGCGGTTTTTTACAGAATAAAGGCAGGAAATGATCTGGTAGTTCAGCCTTGGGTAAGTTATGAGAACATTCCGGTAACCAAAAACATGTTGGGGACATATGTAAAATGCACCTACCAAGACTTGATTTGGGTGCAGGCAGGTTTTCAGAATAATAGAAGCATTCAGGGAGCCTTTGGTATTTCTTTTGAGAATATTGGCATTGCTTATGGATACAGATCCGCAAACTCGGACTTCAGACAAGTTGGCGGCGCTGTACATGAAGTGGCCTTTACGTTCCGTATTATTAAAGGCAGCAAAAAAAATAGAATTAGAAATCCAGACGGATCTCCTCAGACCTTGGACGACATTATCAAAAATCTGGATGCCCTGCTTAATAAAGACGTTACAAAAGAAAATCGGGCAGATTTGCTTAATGAATTGGATAGGATTAAAAAAATGCTTCGCGAAGCAGAAATAGACAATTCCGATCCTGAAAAAATAAAATTAGTTGAACAGCAGTTGATACTAATTGAAGAAAAACTTCGTATGATTGAAAAAAAATTGTATAATGATTAATTATTTCCGGTTTACACTGTTTGTTATCATTTTTAGTAATGGACTTCTGGCTTATTCGCAGGATAAACTTAGTGATGCTAATCAAAAGAAAATAGATGAATTAAAAGCTCGTATTGATAAGCTTAACTCAATCAATAACCACCCTGATTCTTTAATTCACTATTTAAAGGAGGTGATCAGACAGCAACAGGATTCTATCCAGCAGCTTACTATTATAGTGAAAGAAAAAACTCAACTGAACCCCTGCAACTGTAGTTGGGTATATTATGAGCTTGGAAAATCCCGTACTGATTATTCAAAATACCCTGAGTTGGACTCGATCGCTTCTCAGCTTAAGAGCAACAGGGCACTTCAGCTAAAACTGATCGGACATGCAGACAAAACGGGATCAGAAACCCTCAACCAACGCCTTTCCCTGCAAAGGGCAAAAAATTTGAAAGAATATCTGGTAAACAGGTACAAGGTTCGTACGGAACAAATTAAAATTGAAGGAAGAGGAAGCAAAGAACCTGTCAAAGGAAATGCTGATCCTAATTTTTTTCAAATTGACAGAAGGGTTGAGATATATATTGTAATGCCTTAAAGTACTTTTACATTAATGATATAAAGTTTTTAATGATTTCTCTATTCTGCTGAATAATATAGGGGGCAAACTCATAGGCGTAAATAGCAAAGACGGTTTTTTAAGAAGACCGCAATACGAAAGATGTTTGAAACTATAACATTAAACCTAAAAGACTTTTTATTATTGACGGGTTGGGAGCTCTAATAACCGCTGTTTTTTTATTTTCAATTTTGCGGCCTTTGAATGAATACTTTGGAATGCCTAAGAGTTATACTTGAGATTATTTATAACAACATTAGTTCTTAGTATTTACTCTATAAGTTGTTTTTTTCTCATTAAAATAAATTGGAAACCATTTCTATAAGCTGTAAGCATTGGCAATTTACTTTATTATTGCTTGACACTAAGACTTATTCTTTATTTCCTTGAGTTATATTCGTTGACATTAAGTAATAGAAGAAACAGATGACGATTATCGACTTTATATTCTGTCCCAAGAAAAATATGATAGAGAGAAAGGCATATGCAAATGAAAGAACACCAGTTACCCAAAAATGGCGATTCAGTGGTTGAGTGCCATCAGGCAGGCAAAGCTTTGCGTTTCTACCAAAGTTTGTGCTTTGTTGACAGTGAAGTGCTTGCAATTGCCACCTTCGGATAGCTGTAAATGTTATAGGGCATTAAAAAACTACGTAAATGAAAGATCTTTTAGCAAAATATATTTCGAGGTTTGAAAAGTTTAATGAAAACGAAATAAAGGCTATTGTGGAAAACACGCAAATGGAATCTTTTAAAAAAGGAACAATAATTTTAGAAGAAGGTAAAATTTGCAATAAGTGTTTTTTTATTTTAAAGGGCTGTTTACGACAATATCAACTAATAAATGGAGAGGAAAAAACAACTGGGTTTTTCATAGAAGGACAAGCAGCAGTATTGTATTCAAGTTATTTAGAAAAAATTCCCTCTGAATATTATCTGTCGTGTGTCGAGGATTGTGTTTTGACAACCGGATCTCGTGAGCAAGAACTAAAGTTGCATAAGCAGTATCCGAAACTTGAGTACTTAATTCATGCCTTAATGCCTCAAGATTATGCCAAAGCTCAAGAGCGAATTGCCATATTAAGCTGCTATAATCCTGAAGAAAGGTATTTGAAGTTGTTAAAAACTCAACCTGAATTATTAAACAGGGTTCCTCTTCATCAAATTGCCAGTTACATTGGCGTGACTCCCGAATCTTTGAGCAGGATAAGAAAAAGAGTTTTTAATAAAAGATAGGGCAACATGTTATTTCAGCCTATTTCGACGTGTTCTTTATCCATTTAATCAATACAAAAAGGCTAAGGAACCCTATAATCAGCTCCGCTACAGTTGCAATAACGAGTGTTTCTCCAGGGACACCATCAATTATAATACTAAACACCCGGGACAGTCCATAAGAAAGATAAAATAGAGTGGACAATACAATAGATGTATAGGTCATTCTATAGACAAAAGCTCCTGATAGCATTAATATCCCGGCGGCAAATAATGTCCCTCCCGAAGCCCTTAATTCACTTAATAGATTACTGTTTTCCTCAATAACTATATTTGCTGAAGCCTCAAAAGCAACAGGTGCAAACAACAAAGCTCCTCCAATACCTATCCCAATGATACCTGAAACCAGTAATAATGCTTTGACTAAACTTGACTCTTTCATTCTTGCATAATTTAGATTAATAATGTTGCAAATATCTAATTCAAAAAATAAACATCCCTTGACTTAAGATAAGAAAGGTAAAAATTCAAATAAAATAAAACGTCATAGGATACTGTGTGAAATCATAGCACCCTTCCGTCATCGGCATAAAACTGACCCATTCTTGTCAACAAGCTGGCAATCTTAATTTGAAATCTATAATCCAGTGAACTTTTATATTGTCGGACTCATCCATAATTATAGTTATTTAGGAGGGCTGATTTGATTATTAGGTGGAATTATAGTAAACTTTAGAATTAAAAAAAGGAATAAAACTTATGTCATATTTATAGATTCAAATAAACTATGAAAGCGGAAAATAAAGAGGTAACACCAGAGCAAATTAATGAACTTTTTAAAACATTAAAAGCCCGTTTTGCTAAATACATAAACCGCCATAAAGACCTGAAATGGGAGAACATACAAACAAAGCTGGAAGAAAATAGTAAAAAACTCTGGTCACTTAATGAAATGGAAAAATCAGGCGGGGAACCGGATGTGGCAGGCTATGATAAAACAACAGGGGAATACATTTTTATTGATTGTTCGGCAGAAAGTCCGAAAGGCCGCAGAAGCGTCTGTTACGATCGTGAGGGACAGGAATCCCGGAAAGAATACAAACCAGAGAACAATGCTATGGATTTGGCTGCCGCTATGGGTATTGAACTATTAACAGAGGAGCAATACAAGGAACTTCAAAAACTGGGAAATTTCGACACAAAAACATCCAGTTGGGTAAAAACCCCTTCTGAGGTCAGAAAGCTTGGTGGTGCCCTGTTTGGCGACTTCCGCTACGGAAAGGTTTTCATATATCACAACGGAGCACAATCTTACTACGCTGCACGGGCATTCCGCGGAATGCTAAGAGTTTGATCACACACTATAAAAAAGCAATGGAACGATGGAAAATCGCAGAAAACACAAAGCCGTCAGGGAGAATGTGGAAGGGGACTTTTATGTGGAGGAGGGATGCTGCACTATGTGTGGAGTTCCACATGCGGAAGCACCGGAACTTTTTGGAGGATTTGATGCAAGCGGAAATGCCACTCATGACCAGTGCTTTGTTAAGAAACAACCTTCCAATAGCGAAGAATTAGAAAAAATGATAAAGGCAATTGCTGCACAGGAATTGATTTGCATCCGGTATTGTGGAAAAGATGAAGAAATAAGCAAAAAGATTAAAAACGTGGGAGAAGAAAACCAGATAGACTCGTAATGAATACTGGTGTCGGACAAAATTTCGAATAAAAAAATCGGCAGATGAGCAATTCACCCACCTGCCAATTTTTAAGAATTAAACATCAACTATAGCTTCTGAATCTTCTGCATCTCTACCCTTCCACTTGCATAGATAATTGTGACAGCATACATACCTGTAGCAAAGTTGCTTCCGTATTGGATTTCCGATCCGGAAGATATTTTACCGTATGTATAGACTATAGTACCAAATGTATTGGTCACAGTAACAGACTCTACATCTTCATTAACAGAAAGTTTAAAGTTATCCTGTGAAGGGTTTGGCCCTATGCTTGCTGTTGACTGAATTTCTGCCCCTGCCGATTTCGCAACCGAAGCACACGTAGCCACCTGCTTACAATACGTAGCATACCAAGGAGATGCACTATAATTAACACCTACACAAATCTCAGCATTAGTAAAATATTCTCCGGTTTCTATCTTGACTATATATGGAGAAGCGCTCTGCGGAGTTATACTTTTGCTGTAACCATTGACATACCAGGAGTAAGCTGAAGCCCCCTGCCTGTTAGAGGCATTCAATTCAAAGGTTATGGTAGAATTTATATGTCCACAATCAGGACCTAAGATATCTCCGGTAACTACAGGAGGAGGTGTGCTTGCCATGGCCGTAATAGTTCCGCTGTGCGATGCATTAGGATTACCTCCTATTGTGCTGACCGTAAACCTGAACACTCCTGCTTCTGTTGGTGCTCCACTGAAGGCCACGGTTTTGGCCGTATTGTTAACTACCGCACTTATTCCATTAGGCAGACCGGTAACATTTGCTGAAGTAGCATGTCCCCATTCGTAGTAAAAACCCT
>JBKBXU010000165.1:0-9831 GCA_046313675.1 Cytophagaceae bacterium | reverse complement strand
AGATGTTTCTGACCCAAGAACCTATGGGGAAGCTGTTGAGATTGTTGCTAATCATCCTAATTATAATGTGTATAATAACCCCAATGCTTTTCCAGGTTATTTTAACTGGAAAATTACACATGGGATTAATTGCGAAAGAGTACCCGTTATTGCTACGAGATCTTGCCCCCTTGAGCTTCCTTGTCCGGATGCGGAAATTGCATTGCCTGATGGAAATACCATTTGTGAGGGAGACGAGCTTCGACTTAATGCAGTCCCGGGAGATGCTATTTCTTATAGATGGTTCCGCAATGATGATGAAATAATCGGTGCCACTGAAAATCATTTTATGGCTACTGAGCCTGGTGACTATAAGGTAGAAATTACCAGTCCCAATGATTGCGTTGATGAATCCGACCCAGTGACTATCAATATGCATCCCAAACCGGAAGATTTTGTAATAGCTGACGATGGTTTGGTAGTTTGTGAAGGCGAGTCAGTAAATCTTTATGTAGAACCTGAGGTGGTAGGGATATCATATCAGTGGAGCAGAAATGATGAGCCTTTTGGTGACCCAAGCCCTTCTATAATAGCTATTCTTTCAGGCGAATATTCAGTTCGTGGGACTAATACTTCCACTCAGTGTTATACTGATGCAGACCCTGTTTTTGTTATAGTCAACCCTCTTCCTGATGAATTTGAAGTTAATCCGGGTGAAGAGGTTGTTCTTTGTGAAGATGAAGATGTTACTTTAAGTGTAAACGAGCCTCAGGCAGGAGTAATTTACACGTGGTACCTTGATCCAGCACCGGATGCTTTAGGCGGGCCAAGTGTAGAAGTTTCTGAAGCAGGAACCTATAGGGTTGTT
This sequence comes from Cytophagaceae bacterium, assembly GCA_046313675.1. Lineage (GTDB taxonomy): Bacteria > Bacteroidota > Bacteroidia > Cytophagales > Cytophagaceae > JBKBXU01. Next base: position 8,984 of record JBKBXU010000165.1, on the reverse strand, counting down.
GCCTCATGGCCGGCTGAAGATAATAATCAATGTTCGAGAACAGCCTTTGTGCAAGTTGACGTAATTGAAAAACCTGAGGACTTTTCCATAGTTCCTCAAGGTCCTACCGAGTTTTGTGAAAACGATGAAGTAACTTTGCAAATTGAAGATGTTCAGGCTGGAATCACGTATCAATGGTATCTTAATAACGAATTGCACGGTGATCCCGCAACATCCATAGTGGCAACCGAAGGCGGGGATTACATGGTAATAGCCAGTACAAGTGGTGACCACGTGTGTACCTTGGAAGTAGGTCCGCGGGAAGTTACGGTAAATGATTTGCCGGAAGATTTTGAATTTACTGCAGATGGCCCTACTACTTTCTGCGAAGGTGGAGATGTTACCTTATTAGTAGAAACGGAATTGGAAAACATTACCTATGAATGGTCTAATGAAGATGGCTCTATAACCAATTCAGGCCCTTCGCTTGTGGTAGATGCATCAGGTGAATATAGCGTTAGGTTAATTTCTTCTGCCGGATGTTATTCTGATAGTGAAGTTATAACTATACAGGTGAACGATGCGACCGTGGCTTTTGAGATTGAAACGACCGATGACGAGTTTTGTGCCGGGGAAAATGCTGTAATTTCTGTTTTAGATCCTCAGGACGGAGTTATGTATAACTGGACACGAAATGGGGATGATTTTGCGTCAAATACAATTGAAATTACCGTAACGCAATCGGGTTTATATACAGCTTCAGGATTTATTAACGATTTGTGTCCTGCGGATGCTATTGATCCGATTGAAATCAATGTAAAACCGGGTGTTACCTTGGAAATGTCAGGCCCATCGTCAATTTGTGCGGATGGTTCAGAATCTTATGGGATGAATCCGGACTATGACTACAACTGGGAGTTTTCAGCTTCCAGTGATTTGATAACAATGCAACTTCCTACCCAAGGGCATGTGCGGACTATTTCAACAAGTTTAGATATTAACCAGGCGGAAGAGTTTACTATTCAGGCTACAGTCACCTCAACCATAGAATGTCTGGCATCATCAGGCCAGGTTACCAGGGTTGTTACAGTTAACCCTCAGCCTATTTTGGAAAGGCCTGCTGAATTGTTTGGCGATACGCTTGACAGATGTAGGAGGGCACCATTCCTGTTAGGAGCAAATGGTACCTATGGTTCCGGAGCACCTTATCATTATAGCTGGGGAATCCACCCTGATTCTACATGGGGGGCTTTTGAAGGAATAAATGATCCTTCTCTCCAGGAACCGGAGGTGACCTTAGATGCTTTTAGGACTATATATATATACTTACATGATAAAATAGGTAGTTGTATGGATTATGATTCAGTAAAGGTGAGAATATGGTCTACTGAGTTAGCAACCTCTGATATGCATATTTGTATAGGTTCTCCCCGGATGGCACTAGCAACGCTGGCAGGAAGTGGATCTGGTAATTATAGTTTTGAGTGGACTTCTGCTGACGGAAATTCTCCTGCTTCATATATTGAAGATGCCAGCGATATTCATTCATTTATAAATCCAGGATCAGAAGGACATTTTAAATATTATATTCGTGCTGAGGACAATGTTTATTCCTGTGTGGGAATGGATAGCATTCTCGTTCATGCGACTATACCTCCGAGTGTCGAGTTGACTTCTTCATCTGATACAGTATGTGTTAATACCCCTGTTCAGTTATTGGCTGATGCAACAGGGTATGAGGAATTGCTTTACGGCTGGTTTAAAAATGACACCTTAATATTTGATCAGGTTACACGGGAAAATGAATTAACCGTCAATCCGAATGACCCATATACAAGATATACTGTTCGCGTTGGAGATCGCTACGGATGTATAGTTGAAGATACTACCGGTATTCATACGTTCTCTCATCAGGAGCTTGTGATTCCTAATTTATTTACACCTAATGGAGACAATTTAAATGATACCTACGTCATTCGTGATGTTCATGGATTAAGCATTTTTGAAGGAGCCCGCATGGATGTTTATAACCGTTGGGGCAAGCTTGTGTATCAAACTGAAAATTATGATAATGCCTGGGATGGAAATAATTTGTCAGATGGGGTGTATTATTATAACCTGGTTCCTTCCTGTGGCGACAAATCCTATAAAGGTTGGCTGCAGTTAATGCGATAGTTCATGCATTGCCGTTATGGTAGATAACTGTACGATGTGAGATTTCACCTTATAAAAATTCTAATGATGTTTTAAATTAAAAAAGGGAGCAAAAATAATTGCTCCCTTTTTTAATTTAGGCTTTGTTAGTGTAAGTTAAACAATATTGATAAAAAAAATTTGTATAGTCTTCAAAAATGCTTAATATTGGCGAACTTTTTCTGTCCTTTGTACAGAATAGAGTGTTGAGGTGGGCTTTTAAGGGTTTAAAAAAAAATTAGAAAGAATGTTTTTGCTAATTTTTTTTCTATAATTTTGGACGGTTTTTATTTTCTAAATAAAATTTATAAGGTTAACATTAAATAATTTATAATATTGAAAACTATTACCTGTTTATTTTCAGTCCTTTTTTCATTGGTTCTTTCAGTAAATGGATATTCTAATGGTGGGCCGGGTGAAGGTGATCCTTCTAAACCTGATAGCGCAGATAGTCAAAAAACCATCCTTTTATTGGACAACAGTAATTTTGTAAGAAGGTCCAAAGCCCCGACGAGAATAAAATCAACTGAAGAAAGTAAAGGAACAAACTACAAAAGGTGGACTAACCTTAAATATTCAGGTTATATAAGGAGTTTTAATCAGTATCTTCATCAACCAGAGAGATACCCGGAAGTGCCGGCAGAAGGAGTTGTTACGATTAATGGTCTGGACAGAAGAGGGGGAGTTTATACAGGTTATCAGGAGCCTTTATTCCTCTTGCGTTTGGAAGGATCTCCTACTTCCAGAACTTTTTTTAAGGTTGAATATCACATGGATCATCAAATGGCTGGAAACGTATTAGAGAATACGTTTTCATTTGCTCCAGGCCCGGGAAGTGCGGCTAATCGCCGTATAATGAATTATAGGATTTTCGAATTTGTGGCAGGAGCTAATACAGAATTTGGAGATTTTACCCTTACCTCAGGTGGTGGTGTAATTTGGAATAAGCTTAGTCCCTTCACAATGTGGAATTATGAGTTTAGGGATGATATGTTTGAAAGGTATCCCTGGGAACCAGAAGGATCTTCATGGGGAAGGTATAATAAATTTTATGCTGACCAAAACATTGCCAGGGATTCACGTTGGGGAAATACAGGAACCCAGGGTTTTATTTTAGAAGGTAAAGGTTTGCCACTTGGTTTTGGGTTTAAAGTATTATATGGTAAGACGGATAATAGTGGAGGTTTTCAAACTTACCTTGCCAGAACACCTAAAAACATGTTTGCTTATCGGGTAGATAAGGCTTTTTCGAGGCACAAAATAGGACTTAATTATTTCAGTCAGGAGGGCTATGTTGATAACACAGCAAGGTTTAAAGTTGTTCAGCAAATACTTACTACTGATGCCAGATTTAATTTTAATGATTTTAAGATTTATTCAGAACTTGGTGTTGGCCGCTGGAGAGATAGTGTGTCGGTTTTTGATGAACCTCACAGAGGAGAATTCATTAACGAAACACGCCCCGGTGGGATAGATTGGGATTGGGAAAGTCCTTTAACTAATCATTGTTTTAATTTCCATTTAGATATTGCTAAAAGTTTAATTCAGATTCCTTTAAGCCTGCAGTTTTATTCCATTGGCAAAGCGGTAGTGAATGTTAACAGTCAGGTAATGAATACGGCAAATCCACATGCCGTTCCCCAACCCGCATTAATTAATTCGCCTAATGATATCACTACAATTCAAGGAGGTGTTACAGATGTATTCCAAATGGCCAACAACCGATGGGGAACTAATGTAAAATACGAAGATACACACGGTAAATTGAAGGTGCTTTTTGCAATAGGTGCAGCACAGGAACATGAAAACCTATTTAACCAAATATCTTTTCATCACAGAGCCAATCATTTTACACGTTCAAGATTCGCTTACTTCCAAAGATACCTAGGGCCATATAACAGGGTATTGAGCATGTTCAGAAGAACTTTTGAAACCATAGCAATTACTGATGAAATTGTAGATTATCAAAAAGGTTTTAATAGTATAGAATATGCTTTAAAGTACAAATTCCTGATTTTTGACAGGGAGCTTATTTTAGCTAATTATGGTAATTTCAATTCCGTTAGGGAAGGTTTTTCTCCAATTCCAACCTTTTCAGATGAAGCCTTCTTAAGGACTAATTATCAGGAAATAATGTCATTTTATGCTGTTTCGCCAAAATTAACGATTGTTAAGTTTATTTCCACGGAAAGAAATTTTGGTAATCATAGAACAGAGCTATCTCCGGAAAATGGAAAACCTATAGATCAGACAGGATATGGTTATGGTTTAGGCCTTGATTATGATTTTTCAGGCAGAGCCGGTCTTTTCTTGAGACATAGATGGTTTAGCCATTCTGATAAAAACTTTACCCAGGACAAATTCCGGGGATATGAATCCACTGTAGAACTAAAAATATTTTTCTAATAAATTCAATATTTAAATATAATGATCAGAAAATTAGTTTTTATTGCATTTGTACTTATAGGTACTAACCACGTTCTGAACGCTCAAACGGTTTATTTTAACGGATTGGGTAGGGCATTGGTAACTAATGACAAGATAGCCGGTTTGGCGCTTGATCCTGACACTGTAGGTGCTCAAACTGATAATACCAATCCGAGAAGAGGAACCGGTGGATATACTATTTTTGACCTAGGTGTTAATGCTCAGCCTAACGAAATGTTACGTGCGCATGCCTTGTTAAGGATTCAAAATGAATTTGGAGGATTCTATGGTGATGGCAGTTTTCTTCTTTTCAGACAGATGCGTTTAGATGGGGTTTTAGGGAAACTTGTGAAATATGAAATAGGTGATCTTGACCTTGCTTTAACTCCATATACCTTGTACAATTTTGAAGAAATGTATAATGATTTTGAAGCCGACATCTTTGCTATAAGAAGAAGCGTTGTTCATTATGAAAATTTTAATTTTGGCAATAAATGGAGGGTTCAGGGTTTTAATACGTCTGCTGCATTTCAATATGAAAAAGGTATAGAAAGACTTGGCTTCAGAGCTTTTGCCACAAGACCTCGCAGAACTGATTTTTTAGCTACCCCTGATCGGATTTTTATGGGTGGTCGAGTAGATGTAAAACAAAGTAAGTTTTTTAATGTTGGAATCAACTATGCTAATTTCTTTGATGTAATGTCTACCGTTGCTACGGAAATTGTAAACTATAACAACAAAGTTTATACGGCAGATGTAGCTGGTACGTATGAACTGGAGAAGTTAAAATTCCAACTACTTGGAGAGGCTGGTATGTCAGACTATCGGTTTGATACCATGGATGTAGAGGTTAGAAGGAATGAAAACAACATATTCTATGATCTAGGTTTATCAGGTGAATACAAACCTTTAAAGGCTCGTTTAACAGTTTCCTACAGAGAAGTTCAACCAATGTTCAGCAGCCCCGGTGCGCAAACACGGAGAATCAATGACTTTGCTCAGGCAAATTTATTCCCAACTATGGGTAATGCCCCTCTTACCATGGATCGCAGGGCCATATTGATGGATCGTATTTCTCAGGAACACGGTATACGAAATCTTACACTTCAGCCAATGCTGATGCCATTCCTTCCTCAGTATAATAATATTACTCCATTCGGAATGGCGACTCCTAACAGGAGAGGAGTAACGGTTACAGCAAATGGTGGTGGTGACGAAGAATTAATAAGAACCAGTGCCACAATTGATTTATTATCTGAAGTTCAGGGTGAAGGTGTAGCTTCTTTAAGAGAATTTACCGGTATCCGAGGTGGGTTTGTTTTAAACGCTCATAAGTTGCTTGGTTGGGAAAGTATCATAGCGATTAATGCGGGTATAAGACATGAAAGTACAACACGTGAATTAAGCCCTATTAATCTTCAAAGTACCTTGTATGATGCCGGACTTACCGTTGAGGTTCTTAAGGGTCTTGATCTGATAGGAGGATATAAGTTGCTAACGGCTAGAGGTAATGAATTTCTTGCTGTTTATGTAATGGACGGCGCTTTTATTGATGATTATATGGAAATAAATATTGATACCAAAGAACACATTTTAGCTTTTGGAGGTCGTTACAGATTTAGCAAAAATAGTTATTTCACTTTGCAAGGACACTTTGCAGGATTTACGAATAATGAAAATAGATTTAACAATTATACTATGAATCAAGCGTTCTTGAATTATACTATGTTGTTTTAAGTAAAAACCTAATTATTTTATGAATAAATATTCGATCCAAAGTAATTTTAAGAACGGAATTTTAGTTTCTGTTTCTTTATTGATTGCTTTACTATTAGTGTCTTCCTGTGCTAAGAGGACGGATTTCATAGGATCTGAACTTGTTACTATGCCGGAGGGATTCTTTGTAGCTGATAATTCTTTTTCAGCTAGTCCAGATAGAGTTAATTTTGAAAGAGATAAAGCTAAATTTTCGGCAGAGTTTAGCCATAGAGTGACATGGCGTATTAAATTGCAAGGCCTTACTTCAGGTGCTAACAAAGTCATTAAAGGAACTTCTGACAAGTTGGATCCTGACTCCATTCAATGGAACGGCTCGCATGATGGTTTGTACTTCTTTATGAGAGATGAGAAAGTTCTTGCCGAATTAACTTTTATGGGAGGTAATTTAACCTTGATCGATACGATCGATGTTCTGAGAGCTAAGCTTTATGGTAATCAGGGGTTTTCGGTTTCTAATGATTCCAGGCCGACTACTTTTGAAGGTTTTGAAGGGGCTTCTTTTAACATTTCGGGCTTATTCTGGCTCGACCCTTATTTTGATGGTAGAAGAGAAATGGCAGAACGAGATCCTATGCTTAATGATAAGGATAAGCCTGTACAGGGTGAGTACGCCTTTACGCTTAGCGGTACTGATATTACTAATAGTTATTTTGTAGGAGGGTTTAAGAGAAATATTACTGCAATGGAAAGAAATGCTATTAAATGGCCTGAAGATCCGGATTCTGTTTACATAAATATTTATTTATATGGACGTGGTGATGGTGTAACAAAATTAAATTTCTCTATGGAGGAAGCTGATGATGGAGGACCTTCTCATAGGGAAGACAGACATGACGCTTTTGAATTCCAGTTTAATTTCGAACATACAGGCTGGAAATTGTTCTCCGTAAGATACTCTGATCTTACCAGAGCGGCTAATCCGGATTATGGTGGAAGTGGTAATAACGTTAAGGAGCCAAATAAAGTGAGGTCGATTGCCTTTAATGCAATATCTTCCCCCCCAAATAATTATGTGAAAGCTACTTTTGATTTCCCTATTATTACTTTCGGTAAACCATTTAATCCAAGAGAGTAAATACGGAAAAATTAAGTGGTGCGGCTTATGTCCATTAAATTTTCAATAATATAGGTACGGTTATATATGAATAATATTTTTCTTGTTTCTCTGGTATTTCTATCGTCCTTTTTATTAAAGGATTGCTCTAATAATTTTGTAGAAGTAGCTCTGGATGACAGCGACCAGTTAGCTGTAGTAGAAGATCCTGAAGTCGGATACCCTATTCTTAAATATAATAATGGTGTATTGGAAGATTTTTCTCAGGAAATATGGAGCTGGTGGGTAGCCAATGATAAGTTGTCTTTACAAAAAATTGCCGGTGATACTTTAAAAGTAACTATTAAAGGGGCAGGACGGAATTATGACTGCTGGGGTAGAGAATTTCCTCGTATGTTTGATTTTACAGAGGCTCCTGTTGCAAAAATATCTATGCGGTATGAAGGGCAATTGGCTCCAACAGTAAGAGTTTCTTTTAAAGATGTTGATGGAAATGATGCTAATTATGCTCCTCCAAGTATTCGTTTGAGAAAAGGGGAAGCTTATGATTATTATTTCAATTTTGAGGGCAAATGGCAGCAAGGATGGCCTGATATCAGGGATGTTGATCCTACAAAAATCCGTGAAGTATTGTTTTTTGTAAATCCCGGTACCATGGATTGGCATGGGACTTTATATATTGACGGTATACAAATGGTTAGGGTTGAGGATATTGTTAGTATTAAAGACCAACGAGCTGCGGCTGCAGAACCTGAAGCCCCGGCACCTTCACCTAAGAAAGAAGTTGAACCTTCTCCTGCACCGGAAGGAGCTGCACCAAGCGCACCCAGGGAAGGTGATATGGCTACAGATATTAACAGAGAAAATATTAATGTAGGTGGCGAAGCTGAATCGGTGACCATTGATAATTTTAAAAATGGTATAGATAGCTGGTGGTTTGGAGACAGATTAGCAATTTCAAAAGACGGTGAAACGTTAAAAGTAGAATCCAAAGGAGCGGGACCGGCCTTTGAGACGTTTGGACGTCAGTTTGATAGAATAGATTTCACAAAAACACCTGTAGTAAAAATACGATTAAAAGCTCCGGATGGAAAGCCGGGAGAACTCCGCGTAGATATTAAGGATATGGAAGGATTCTCAACAAATGCTAAGCCTGTTGTTATAAAGTTTAAAAGTGGTACGGAATTTGTAGACTACTATTATAACTTTACAGGTCGCTTTGAGCAAAGCTATCCAAATGTAGGAAGAGTTAACCCGAGTCAAATTATTGAAATGTTGTTTTTTATAAATCCGGGTGGCAAAGAATACACAGGAAGCTTTTTTATTGATGAGATCAAAGCAATCAGTTTGGAAGAATTTAATCGTGTAAAATAAATTGTCAAAATAAAACAGAATAACTATGGTAAATTTTAGCTCAGTTTCAGCTCTATTGCTATCATTCTTTATGGGTGCAGCTCCTGCTCCTGAAGCAAAAACAGAGATCGCTTCAGAAACCCCATTGGTTTTAGTAAATGAAGTGAACAACAAAAGTGTATTAATTGATGATTTCTCT
>JBKBXU010000164.1:0-9851 GCA_046313675.1 Cytophagaceae bacterium | reverse complement strand
TTTTTATTCTATGGAGTATGGATGCCTGAGAATTAATTTCCATCAGGAAGAAGCCAAAGTAGTGGCTGTGCATTTTTATGAGTGTGATATGATAGAATTATGTTATTAGTATGGAAGACAAGAGCATCAAAAAATTCACTTATGGAACCCTTTCGCTAGGCAAGCCCATCGGTGACAGAAATAGTGATATAAGGTTGATTGAAATGGCTCTTGACCAAGAGGTTTTTCTTCATACATCGAGAGAGTTTCAGGAGGGGAGAACCTTTGATGTTCTTTCGGAGGTACTCAAAAATTATAAAAACAATCCTCCCGGATGTATCGTCCGAATCCGTGCAGATAATCCCCAGATTCTAGCAAATGATTTACATGAGGCAATTCATAAGCTTCATTTAAATCAGATAAATATTGCTCAATTATATGTACAGGGCCCGGATAAATTATCTTTGATTAGAGATTTTGAGCAACAGGGCCCTGTATGGGAGCTTTGTCAGGATCTGCTGGAAAATAAATTAATCGGAGAGTTGGCTCTGGAAGTTTTTGCCTATTACTCTGAAGTAGGTGTAGAAGCTGTAAATAAAGACCTGTTTAAAAATTTTGTATTTTATTATAACCTTATTGAAAGACAGGCTAATAATGAATTTTTTGATTTGCTTGAAGAAAAGGAGGATTTGAGCATTTTAGCTCTGCGGCCTATTGGAGACACTTTCGCAGATCCTTTTATAACCAATCTTAGGGATTCCAATACATTTACGCATGTGGTGACCTATGATCAGAAGTATATTCAGGAAGTGTTTGAAAAATCTCAATGCTTTTCCCTTCTTGAATTAAGTATTCGTTTTCTGTTAAGCCAGAAAAAAGTAAAAACCATTATTGGTGGAACAAGCTCTATTAACCACCTGGATGATTATATATCTTTAACAGATCAATTTTATCCTTTGGAAGAAAATATTATTAATGAGATTAAGTCTTTGCACAGAAGATGGTATAAATAACAAATCTTATAAAAAAAAACGCTAATTTTACAGCGTTGAACTTTTCACAGCATAACCCCCGATTTGCTGTGTTCATTTCTTGTAAATTTTTTCACATGAAAATTGAAATAGATAAGCACATAATTCAGGATTTTGATAGATCTTCAAAAATTGAATGGCTTGAAACCAATGGTTTAGGTGGCTTTATGAGCAGTACCATAACCTTGAATAATACCAGAAGTTATCACGGATTATTTACCGTGGCAACCAAACCTCCGGTTGAGAGGACTGTTTTGTTGTCCAAGCTGGATGAGTTTTTAACCCTGGATGGTAAAAAATATGACTTAAATGTTAATCAGTTTTCTGAAAAGCTTTGCGACGAGGGATCTTTATATCTTCATAAATTTACCAAAGAAATCTTCCCCAGGTTCTTTTACAAAATACAAAACTTTGAAATTATAAAGACTATAGGTTTTATTCATGGTAAAAACATTGCTGTTATTACATATGAATTTAAGAATGCACCAAAGAATATAGAGTTGCAATTAAAACCTTATGTGGCTTTCAGAGATTACCACAGTCTTGTACATTCCAATTCATCCATTAATAATAGTGTTATATTTGGAAAAGATACCCTGATCATGACACCTTATTATGGGCAACCGGATCTGCATATACATTTAAAGGATGCTTACTTCAAATACGATGCAGAGTGGATAATGAATTTTGAATATCTTCAGGAGAAAGATCGTGGGATGAAGTATAATGAAGATTTATTCAGCTATGGGAGTCTTATTTGTTCATCAGGCGGTAATGATAAGTTTTGCATCATCATTTCTACGGAAAGCACTGAAGGACTGGACGGATTTGCCCTACTGGAAGAAGAAAAAAAGCGTAGAGAAGAACTTCTGAAAAAAATGCCCCAAAGAGATGATTTAATAGATGTTTTAGTTTTGGCAGGGGATCAGTTTTTGGTAAAAAGAGGGGAGGATTTTATGACAATTATGGCAGGTTATCATTGGTTCTCAGATTGGGGACGTGATACTATGATTTCTCTTCCGGGATTATGCCTTGTAACCGGCCGATATAAAGAAGCCAAAAAAATTCTTAAGGCGTTTGCCTCCTACGTTGATAAGGGTATGATTCCTAACAGATTTCCCGATTCAGGTGAAGAACCTGAATACAATACCGTAGATGCGACTTTATGGTTTTTTATAGCCATTAAAAAATATCTTGATTATTCCGGGGATAAGGAATTTGTCTTGAAGGAGTTATTGCCGGTTTTAAAGGAAGTTATATATTACCACGAAAAAGGGACAAGATATAATATTCACGTAACAGAAGATGGGCTTTTATATGCAGGGCAGAACGGGGTTCAGTTAACATGGATGGATGCAAAAATTGGAAGCTGGGTGGTAACGCCGCGTATTGGCAAGCCTGTAGAAATAAATGCCCTATGGTATAATTCTTTAATGATTCTGGAGGAATTAACCCTTTTAAATAAAGAGGAAAAACAGGCCGAAATATACAAGGCAAAAGCAGATAAAGTTAAAGCGTCCTTTTTAAATACGTTTGTGGATGAGAATCTCGGATACCTGTATGATTGTGTTGATGGGGAAAGTGTAGATAAAAGTTTGAGGCCGAATCAGTTATTTGCTTTTAGCCTACCTTATCCATTGGTTGATGATGATACTGCAAGATCGATTCTTCATAAAATTGAAGATAAGTTAGTAACACCTGTAGGTTTGAGAAGCCTTTCTCCGGATGACCCTCAATATAAGCCATTGTATTCAGGAGACCTTTTGGCGCGTGATGGTGCTTACCATCAGGGGACAGTTTGGTCTTGGTTGCTGGGGCCTTATATTTCCTCAAAAGTAAAGCTGGATGGGGAGAATGGTCGTTCCCATGTTCTTGATTTATTAAAAGTCTTTAAATCTCACCTGCATGAGGCTGGTATTGGTACGGTTTCAGAAGTTTTTGATGGACAGTATCCATACCAGGCCAAAGGTTGTGTAGCTCAGGCTTGGGGAGTCGCAGAAGTATTACGAGCCTATCTGGAAGATGTTGTTCCCCAACAAAAGAATAAAAAAACGAAATAGGTTAAAGGATTAATTAATCCTTAGCCAATTTTCATAATTGAATTATAATAATTAGTAATGAGTAAACCTAAAGAATCAGAACACAGATTACATCTTCGGAATATCACTATGGAAGACTATGATCAGATAAAAGAGATTATGGAACTGGTGTATTCCAATGCTGGTGGAGCATGGACAAAAAGAGAATTGAAGTCTCAGTTGAAACATTTTCCTGAGGGACAGATTTGCATTGAAGATAACGGAAAACTGGTTGCCGCGGCATTCAGCTTGATAGTGGATTATAAAGAATATGGGGATCGTCATACATATAAAGAAATTACTGGTAATGGTACCCTGAAAAACCATAATCCTGAAGGTGATACTTTATACGGTATTGATGTATTTGTTCATCCGTCTTTTCAAGGGATGAGGCTAGGCCGAAGGCTATACGATGCAAGAAAAGAACTATGTGAGAATCTAAACCTTCGGGCAATAATTGCCGGAGGGCGTATTCCCGGGTATAAACAGTATTCCAATGAATATACTCCCAAGCAGTATATTGACATGGTGAAAAATAAAGAGATTTATGATCCTATACTTACTTTTCAGCTTGCCAATGACTTTCATGTTAGAAAAGTTTTAACGAATTATCTTCCGGATGATAAGGAATCCAAGTCCTATGCAACCTTGTTGGAATGGATTAATGTGTATTATGACGAGGGTGAAATATTAATAGGAGGACAAAAAACTCTTGTGAGAGTAGGGGTAGTTCAGTGGAAAATGCGTAGAGCAGGATCTGTTGAGGAACTCATGAAGCAAATAGAGTTCTTTGTTGATACAGTTTCAGGATATAAAGCTGATTTTGTGATTTTTCCGGAGTTTTTTAATGCTCCTTTGATGGCTGAATTTAATAAAGAAACTGCTTCAGATGCCGTAAGGGCGCTTTCTGAATATACTGATAGGATCAGGGAAGATATGATTAACCTGGCACTATCATACAACATCAATATTATTACAGGAAGTATGCCTTTTTACGACGAAGAGGGTTTATATAATGTTTCTTACCTGTGTAGGAGAGATGGAACCTGGGATATGCAATACAAGCTTCACGTGACACCCGATGAGCAAAGCTATTGGGGTTTGCAGGGGGGAAGTCAACTAAAAGTGTTTGACACAGATTCCGGAAAAATAGGAATTCTGATTTGTTACGACATTGAGTTTCCGGAGCTTTCCCGTATACTGGCAGAGCAAGGCGCTCAGATGATATTTGTTCCATATTGGACGGACACCAAAAACTCTTATCTGAGGGTAAGGTATTGTGCTCAGGCCCGGGCGGTAGAAAATGAGTGTTATGTTTGTATCTCCGGAAGTGTAGGAAATTTGCCTGGTGTTGAGAATATGGATATTCAATATTCTCAATCAGCCGTTTTTTCACCTTCTGACTTTTCGTTCCCTCATGATGCTATTGTTGCGGAGTCAACCCCTAATGCAGAAACTACCCTGGTAGTAGATCTTGACCTTGACTTGTTGAAAAAATTAAGAACTCAGGGAACAGTAAGAAATCAGCAAAGCCGTCGATCTGATTTATATAAAATTACCTGGCTTAAAAAATAGCTTTAATAGGATATTGATTAAAGCTATTTTTACTAAATAATTTTATAAGTTGCTCTTTCATAACCTTTCAGATTTCGTGTAAAACTTTTACGGAATTTGAAAGGTTATTTTTATATGTAGCTTTTAGTAGGAGGAGTAATGAAAACGTATGTATATATTTTTTTGTTTTTTCTGTTGGGTGTGACCACGTCTGCCTTAGGATCAAATGGAAATGTTTCTGATAATATGACTTCTGGTGGAGAAGATCCATTAGCCCATCCTGCCTACCAAAGGTTATTGGATGCAATTGAGAAATATGAAGACATCAAAGATGAAGGAGGATGGCCTTCTATTTCTGAAGATATAGGCGTATTGAATAAAGGGCAAAGCTCTGAGTATATCCCTATGATTCGAGAGCGGTTGGCTATAAGCGGTGACTTACCGGAGGGTGAAGCAGGAACGGATAAAGATTTATATGATGATGCCCTGGCATTGGCTGTGGGTGAATTTCAATTGCGTCATGGTTTGCAAGTTGATGGGATCATAGGGCCTGAAACTATTAAGGAGATGAATGTTCCGGTGGAAGACAGGATAGAGCAAATGAAATTTTCCGTTGATAGCTGGAAAGATCTACCTGAAGAACTTGGAGAAAAATATGTATTTGTAAATGTTCCGGAGTTCAGATTACAGGCTTTTTCAGGTAAAGATGTTGAACTTGAAATGAGGGTTGTTGTAGGTGAAGAATATAATGGTAGGGAGACGCCTACCTTTAGTGATAGCATATCTTATCTGGAGTTTAATCCTTACTGGAACATTCCTCATAGCATTGTACAAAGGACTATACTGCCTCAGGCAAAAGAAGATCTGGGGTATTTAGAAATGAATAATTATGAAATAGTAGACAGTTTTTTCGAAGATACTGCCACGGTTCTTCCAACTACTGCAGAGAACCTGGATAGGGTCGAAAATGAAGAGTTGTTTATAAGGCAAAGACCAGGGCCAACAAATTCCATGGGACTGGTTAAGTTTATGTTTCCCAATGAATATGCCATTTATCTTCACGATACCCCTGCAGATCACTTATTTGATGTCAGAGAGCGGACGTTTAGCAATGGCTGCATACGAGTTGAAAAACCCGCTGAGTTGGCCAAATATCTGTTGGAAAATGCAAAAGGGGAGTGGGATTTGGCCAGGATTTGGAATGAAAAACAAAATGGAGATCGTAAAATTGTAACTCTTCAGGATAAAATACCTATCTATATAATTTATTGGACGGCTTTTGTTGATGAAGATGGTACCATTAATTTTCGTCCTGATATTTATAATGAACAAGATGTTTAACTAAATTTTTTATGAATAACAATATTATAATCTACACTAAGAGGTTTGAATTAGAATTTGATGAAAACTCTGTAGCGCAAACGGACGTGTCTGTATTTCTTGAAGAGTTGTCTGAGAAGTTTAATATTCTTGATCAGACTCCTTTGATTACGATGGATGGGAAATACCAGTATATAAGTTTTAAGGTAACAAAAAAAGGAGAAAGGAAAAAGATTGGATTTTAACAAATGATAAAAGTCATCATTTAAACTTTTTTACATCACTGTTTTTGAGGAATTGCCATGCTTATTTTGGGTTATAATATATAAACTTAAAAGAATAAGATTATGGCAACGACAGCAAAAATTAGTGATCACAGATTTTCAGGAACAAGTACAATAGACAACGTTAAGAGTGCCGGGTTTACTGACTGGTGTGAAAGTCTGGAACACGCACGACTTTTTGTTATGGCAGGTTTATTGTTTTTCCAATGTAGCGTGGTTATTCCTGCATTATTGCTTTTGGCGCAAGTATTAAATACAGCACATACGGATATTCTTGCACTAGTGGCAGTACTTTCTACAATGGCAGTGCTGGTTACCAATATTGCTACACTAAGCATGAAAACCATTGTAGTTACCTTTATCATTAATATGATAATAATGATTTCATTGATACTTATTCCTATTATGGGTATTTTTTAAAAAAAATAATTATAAGATACCATACAAAAAAGCCTTTGACAGTCTGTCAAAGGCTTTTTCTATGGTAGTAGGTCTGATTTTAATACCCGTAAGAACTTGTAGATTCAACAGAATGCAAAATAACATTAACACTACCAGTAATTTCTACCGGTTTGTTTAGCCCTGTGCCATAAGAGGGAACGTTAAGTTCATAATCAAAGGTAAGTCTGCCACTTGGTTCGTCAAACTGTAAATTACTTATTAAATATAAAGGATCATCATATTGTGAAGTTGAATAAAAGGATAATGGAGATCCAAAATGATTTGCTACCTTTAGTTTAAATAATGAATTATTATTTAACTTATTGTAGTTTACGGCTACTTGAATCGAATTTGAATAGTTTTCCGGTTCTGCAGTATTGTAATTGGGGATGTAAAAACTAACAAGATTATTTTTATCGTCCTTATCGTACCTTGAAAACATAAAAGAATATGTTCCATCAGAGGCCAGACGATAGTAAGAAGTCTCGGCTTCCCGTGCTGATTGACGATAATAATAATCATAATTATCTTCACTATATTCGGAGTTTTCCAAAGAAAGGATGTATTCATAGCGGAAACTTTCTTCCTGGGTAACTTCCAATTCTTCGTCTTCGCCCCAATCAAAAACTTTGATGTTCGCTTGAACAAAGCCTTGTTGTTTAAAGAAGTCATGTCCGGGTTGCCCCTGAGGCCCTGTAGCACCGGCAGGTCCCTCTTCACCTTGTGGTCCTTGTGGTCCGGGAACTGGATCCTTACGGCATGCATTGAATAGGATAAGGGAGGTTAGTAGGAGGAAACTAAGAAAAATACTGAACTTTTTCATTTTGAGTAAATTTAAAGTGGTAAAACAAAGATATAGGTAAAATTTTATAATAAAAAAATATTGATCCTAAAGCTTTTTAATTACCAGTACTTCTTGTTTAAGTGAAATTTTTTAAGGATAAGGAATAAAAAAAGGAGGATAAATCCTCCTCCTTTTACATAAACTTTATTAGACTTTAGTCATAATTGGGGTCTAAAGATACCCTTAGACTTACATTTCCTGCAATTCGTAAAGGTTGTCCCGTAGTGTTTCTGCTTGCATCAACAATAATTACATAATTGTAAGATAAATTTCCAGTAGTCGCATTAAACGAGTAATTAGTAATGGTTATATCATAGTTATTGTCTGTAATCGTTTGAGCTTCCTGGCAAGTTGTGCCTCCTGAACAGGTGAATATTCTCTTAATCTCATTGTTGCTATTAACATAAATATGAGAAAGTCGCAAGTTTGAATAATCGACTATCGGAGTATTTCCACTTTTATCCATAGTAAGGAAAAGACGGAATAAGTGTGTCGGATCTTCTTGTCTCCCTCTGGAAGCTAACATGTAATAGGTGTTAGCACTTCCTCCAAGGTTGCTTGCATTGTTATACACACTTTCGCTAACGTTAGAATAGTGTTCGTATCTGAAATTATTTACTCGGGTGAAAGTTTCGCCTCCATCTTCAGAGGTAGATATAGTTCCACTGATAAAGCCTTGCCTTAGATAACCTGAGATACCATCAGGTCCAGTTTCACCTTGTTCTCCGGCCAAGCCTTGCTCTCCTTTAGGCCCATCAGGAAGTGGATCCTTTTTACAGGAACCGAATCCTATTATCACTGCAAGCAATAATAGTGGTAAATATTTATAATTGTTCATGAAATAAAAGTTAGAGTAATTTAAAAATAAATGAAATTGGAAAAGATATTTTTTCCTCAGAATTAATCAAGATTTTCATCCAAATGAACTCTTACGTTTACATTGCCTGATACTCTTAAATCTTCTCCGAAATTATTCCTATTAGAAGCTACATCTGCCACATAATTGAAGTTAAGTTGCCCTGTAGTTTGATTAAAAGAGAAATTGCTGATAGAAAAGTCCAAATGTATTCCCTCATTAAGATTTTGTGCTTGTGTACATGTTGAGTTATTTGTACAAGTATAAACTCTTCTTATTTCATTTTGATTCGTAACATATTGTTTGCCAAATCTAATGCTTGACCAGCTTATTTGAGGTTCAGCACCGGAATTGTCAAGATAAATTAAAAATCTGATCTGGTTGTTGCTATTATTTGCTTCAAAACGCGTAATATCAAAAACATAGTTGTTGTTACTCACTCTGTAAACGGATTGCAGCCTGGCAAGTCCTTGTGTAGAGTTAAATCCACTGTTTTCAGGGTTTTGGTAATGCTCATACCTGAAAGTGGTAAGGTTGGTATACGCATCATTCTCGTTAAGGTAAGCTAACGTTCCGCTGATGGCACCTTGCTTAAGAAAAGCATCTGCCCCGGCTGGCCCTTGCTCTCCCTGTGGCCCTTGTTCTCCTTGTGCCCCTTGTGGCCCTACTTCAGGTGCTTTACGACATCCACTAAATAAAAAAGTTGTGAATAGAATTGCGCTAAAAAATAATGTAAGTTTTTGCATAAAGTTAAAAGAATAGTTATAGTTTTAATAGTGGCGCAAAAATAGAATAATGATATTCAAATAAAAACAAAAAGGCATTAAAAAATTTAATGCCTTTTGTTAATGTCAGATAAACCCGTTTTGCTAAGTTTTCGGTTTTACTATTTTAATAATCCTGAAAAGATTTAAAAGTTTTATCACAGGGTAGGTTGGATCCAGCTCATACCATTTCATGGCAAAGTTTGGCTTGTCTCCGAATTTATGGTGATTGTTTTGGAATAGTTCTCCTCCCATAAGGAAATCTATAATAAAGGTGTTCTTCGACTTATCGTTGTTGTCAAAATTTGAATACCCATATTTGTGCCCACACCAGTTTACAATTGCTCCATGTACAGGCCCCATAAGGAAATGTATAGGAAGTAATAAATACATCCACCAGTGTGTAGCAAAGGCTATATAAAAACCTATGTAAATTAACGCAAATATTATTCTGGATGCGTACGTGTCTCCCATGCGATCTATAAATTCCCACTGAGGAACATCTTTGGAAAAGCGGTCATCTACGCTTTTCCTATTATTCAGGTAGTCGTTGTAAATGGCTTTGGTAACCCACATCATGGAAAATGGATTTTGGTAAAAATGTGGTGAATGAGGATCCTTTTCAGTATCACTATAGGCATGATGCATTCTGTGAAGTATAGCATATGCCCTGGGATTTAGATAAGAAGAACCTTGAGTA
>JBKBXU010000163.1:0-9853 GCA_046313675.1 Cytophagaceae bacterium | reverse complement strand
TTTTACTCAGGGAGTGTTCGCTTCCAAATAATTTAAAACCTTATTTCATTAAACGTTATACCTATCAGTGGGTAAAATAATCCTGCTTTTGTTGATGGTTTGTCCTGCTTTTGCACAAACTGATACCATATTTTCCAGGGGATGTAATATTTCCCTGAAAGGAAAAGTGTATGATGGGGAAACCGAAGTGGCTCTTGAGAACGCCGTTGTGAAGCTGGAGGGGGTTGGTACAGTTATGTCTGATGAAAAAGGCAGGTTTGTAATTAAGAATATTTGCAAGGGTACATATAACCTGACCATAGAATTCCTGGGCTACAAAACACTTCATACGAATATATTTCTTGAAAGTAATAAGGTTCATGATTTTGTTTTACATGAAGAGATTTGTGAATTACCTTCAATTGTGGTAGAAGGTAAGAGGTTTCGTTATTCTACCCCTTTACCTCAATCAATTTTAGAAGGACGACAACTGGACAAAACCAGGGGTTTATCACTTGGAGAGGCTATGCAGGAGATTCCAGGTGTATATGTGCTTCAAACCGGCCCAACTATATTTAAACCTGTAATACAGGGATTGCATGGTAACAGAATTCTGATTTTTAACAATGGTATTCGACAGGAGGGCCAACAATGGGGTTATGAACATGCTCCTGAAATAGATCCTTTTGTAGCTTCCAGAATCACACTGATAAAAGGGGCTAATAGTGTGCGTTATGGATCGGATGCCATAGGAGGGGTAATTTTAGTTGAGCCACCTAAGTTGCGTAAGGAGCCGGGCATTAACGGAGAAGTTAATTTGGCGGGATTTTCTAATAATCTAATGGGAGCGGGTTCCGTCTCTATGGATTTTGCCCCGGGGTTTATTAAGGGCTTAAGCGGACGAGTACAAGGTTCACTGCGTGATGCCGGAAATTCAAGCGCCCCGGATTATTTTATCAGCAACACAGCCTTTAGGGAACATAATTACAGCTGGAGCCTTGGCTATGAAAATGAAAAATTCGGAACAGAGGTGTATTACAGTACGTTTACTACAAAATTAGGAATTTTTCAGGGAGCTCATATAGGCAATCTGACGGACTTGCAGAATGCTATAGCCAGCGACCGCCCCTTAATAATGGATGGATTTTCCAGGTCCATTGATCGCCCTTATCAGGATATTACCCATGAACTCTTTAAAGTGTCAGGTTTTTATAATAGTAGATTTGGTAGGGTATTGGTGGATTATGGACGGCAATACAATGACAGATCCGAATATGATAGTCACAGACCAAGAGGAGACGAACAAACGGATGATCCTGAACTGAGATTCAGAATAACAACCCATACAGGAAACATCGTGCTGGAACATAAACCTGTGGGCAGGTTGACCGGAAACCTTGGTGTAAATGGAATTGTGCAAAGCAATACTTGGCAGGGGAGGTTTTTTATACCCAATTTCCAGAGTCACGGGGCCGGCATTTTTCTTATAGAGCGTTGGAAGACCAACCGTCTGGAGTTGGAAGCCGGTGCCAGATATGATGTTAAAAGCATGACGGTGTATTTGAGGGAAGGTGATGAGGTTTTATCACCGGAATATTTCTTCTCCAATTTTTCCGGTACGGCAGGGGCTATTTATAAATTGACTCCTAACTGGAAACTCAGGGGTAATGCCGGTACGGCATTTCGCCCTCCTGCAGTAAATGAACTCTTTAGCAGAGGTGTGCACCATGGAACAGCTTCCGTGGAAATTGGAGACCCGAATCTGTTACCTGAAGTGGCTTACAATACAACTTTATCCGCAGAATTTGCCTATCAACGGATTTATGGAGAAATGAGTGTTTTTAGTAATTACATTCACAATTTTATATACCTGGCTCCGGTTATGCCACCAACGCTAACAATCAGAGGGGCTTTCCCGACTTTCCATTACAGGCAGACAAATGCGTTGTTTACCGGCTTTGACTTTACCTTGAATGATTCTATTAGTGCCAACTTTATCCTGAGTACCCGTTTTTCATGGATCAGAGGGTATAATACTACAGAAAACGATTATTTGATATGGATTCCTCCTGTACGATGGGAAAATGGAGTCAGGTATAGAATTAATCACAAGATAGGAAGTTTTAATGATGTATTTGCGGAGTTAAGACATACCTGGGTGGGAAGGCAAAACCGTGTGCCTGAAGATTCTGATTACGCACCACCACCACCGGCATATATGTTATTCCATTTGGAAATGGGAGGAGTTTTAAAAGCAGGAGTTGTCCCTGTTTTTCTTTCTTTAAGTGTAAATAATTTGCTTAACACCCGCTACCGTGATTACCTCGATCGCTTCAGGTATTTTACAGATGCAATGGGAAGAAATATTATGCTAAGAGTGCGGGTGCCTCTTGGAAAATCAGTTTAAATCTTTGTTTAACCATTAAATATAAACACGATGAAAAATGTATTTTTAAGAAATTTTGTATTTGCCATTTTAGGTTTAATAGTCCTGGTTTCATGTAAAAAAGATGAGGATGATGTTACCAACCCGGGGCATGATCACAGTCACCATCTTATTACTACCCTTAAAATTTACTTTAAAGCTGAGGGTGAAGAGCCTCTTGAATTTGTTTTTAGAGACCCTAAAGGTGATGGGAATATCGAAAAGGATCGCATAGTGCTTGCAGCGAATAAGTCTTACGAAAGTTATATAGAACTCCTTAATGAATCTGATGCTGATAATATTGAAGTTGTTACAGGAGATATTAGGAAGGAAGATGATGAACATCAGGCTTTTTACATAATATCTGACGGGCTTCAATTGGAACATACATACGAGGATGAAGATGAGTATGGCAAGCCTGTGGGGCTTTCAAACTCCTTTGTGACCGGTGATGCCGGGCTTGGTACTATAAAAGTTATTCTAAAAGAATATCACCGTAGAAGTGATAAAGGGAATATAAACAGAGGTCACACAGAAATAGAAGCAGAATTTGATGTTACTATTGAATAAGTAACACTCGTTCGGGAAGGGTTAATCGGAGATGGGGATATGCTCATCTCCAATTTTCTAAAAATTTACCTGTATGCCATTGGTCAGGGAATAGATGAAAGGGGTGATGGGTACAATAGGTTTGTCTTCGTAGTTCCATGAAAAGGACGTTTTTAAAGAAAAACGCTTACTGACTTTAACCAGCAGGTTTGACTCTCCGCTAAGCCTGTTTCGAAAGGCTGAAATATTCCTGTCGTATCCGCTTTGAAAGTAAAATACAGCATTCCAATCCAGGTAACTCTTAAGCTTATATCGTATAACTGCTTTGTTGGTAGACTTTATCAAGCCCACCACGGTAAAATTATCTTTTAAATAGGGGTGTGCCCATTGTTCATATTCATACATAAGGCCGGTACTTAAAACTATACTTAACCTATCTGAATACAACAAGCGGTATCGGAAGCTGCCACCCGCCAGCAAGCGGGGATCCAATCCCCTGAAATTGTCGTATTGGTACTGGGTAAACGCTTCAAAATGAAAAGGTTTTCTGTGATTAAAATTAATGCGGAAATGGCTGAATCCTGTACTTAAAAAAACGTTATCATTGATTCGGAGATAGTCATATTTGTTAATCAACATATATGAATGTTTTTGAGATATGTATCCTGCATCAGCCCCTACGTTGTAGCCAAATAAATTTACAGGATTGCGTACGCCGGCGCTGCGGTTATACATACTCACAGAGCCTGATACATTGCCTACAAAGTAATTAGTTGTGTCTTTATCCAGGCGTGATTTTTCAATATTAAGTATTTGACAATAAGTAGAATTGTTCAGGATACTCAGACCGGAAAGAAAAAGAAAGGTAAATAAAATTTTCATTTAAGCCTCTGTAGAAGAGTATAATGTTAAGTTTAATTTATCCCAAAAGACTTTCTGCAAACATAAGGTCTTCAGGCATGGTAATTTTGATATTTTGATATGATCCTTCAATTAAATAAATTTTCATTCCCGCATTTTCTGCTACACTTGCGTCATCGGTGAAGTGAGGCAATTCGGTAGACGAATAGGCTTCTTTAATTAAAGAAAAACGAAACGTCTGTGGGGTCTGGATAAGGCGAAAGGCATTTCTGTCTACAGAACTGTTAGCTTCTGAACTGATCATGCGTATTGAATCTTTTAAAGCAACAGAGGCAATGGCATTGCCATACAAGGCAGCGACCTCGTAACTTTTATTAATAATTTCCGGGCTTATGCAAGGGCGAACACCATCGTGTATCGCAACCAGGGCCTCATCTTCATGGATGGTTTTAAGTCCGTTTCTTACCGATTCATAGCGGCTTTTTCCACCTTCGGCCAATTTTATTTTTTTATGGAAATTAAAATCTACACATAATGCTTTCCAGGTTAGCAATTCTGAAAACGGTAACACCAGGATGATTTGGGTATAAGGATCCGCCTCCAGAAATTTTTCAATGGTATGCATGAGTATGGGCTTGCCAGCTACTACAAGAAATTGCTTTGGCATAGATGAGTTCATGCGGGTGCCACTGCCTCCGGCAACTATAAGCGCATATCGGTTGAGTTGGTCCATTAATTAATTCTGTTATAAATTTATTAACGGTAAAAATAGTAAAGTCTTTTGTATTTACGAGGTAGAAAATAAAAAGCCAAAATAGTCAGAGTTTCTAATTTGGCTTTTTATTAAGAGTTAATAGCGGGTATTATGATTTAGTTTCCGGCTTTTTTAAATAAATATCGGGTTATAAAAATTCCTGTACCTTTTGTCTGCCGAATAAACACCCGGGGTTACCTGTATAAGCTCCCATCCCTGATTAGCCAAAGAGGTTAATTTATCAGTTACCATTTGATCATTATTCCTGACATTTTGAAAGTTTATACCCGCAAGGCTGAAGAAATTATCCATTTTTACTTCTTCCATCTTGCCGTCGTCAGTTGTTGTAATCATTCTGGAACGTCCCAAACCTCCTGAAACTACAGATTCAATGGTCGTTAGTTGCAGGTAAGCAACCTGCTGACTTTTGGAATTGGAGTTTTTAAAACTTTAAAAAAGAACAGCAGAAAGGAGTGCTAATGTTAGGGAATACATGATTTTTGTTTTCATAACTGAAGCTTTATAATTTAACAGGTTTCTGTTAAATGTACTGGGCATATAAGATCGGTTCCTTGTCGATCCTGGAAACTAGTCGACAATAAAGGATTTAACTATTGGAGCCGCGTCAAATTCTATTTTTAAGTGATAAACTCCTCTTGGAAGGGATGAAACATTGATCAATTCTATTTGCTTGCTACTTTTTAGGTGTAGTACTTCTATGCCAAGGCTGTTAAATATCCTAATGTCCCGGTTTTCTGATATGTCAAATTGTAAATACATTAATTCGCTTGTCGGGTTAGGATAGATTTTTAACTTTTTATCAAAGGCAATATGGATTTGGCTTGTGGGAGTTTCTATGTTAACATTAATGTCCGAGCTCGTGGTTTGGCCATTATCGTTGGTAATAATCACATAATACGTACCCGCATCGGATAAGGAAACCGAAGGAATGGTAAAGCTTGCACCATCTGCACCCTCAATAGGTTCATCATTAAGGTACCATTGGTAGGTATTATCCCCAGGGCCGGTGCTGATAACTTGTAGGATGATTTCCTCTCCTTCTTCGGCAGTAATTTCCGTTATTATATTTACAATAACAGGTTTTGAGCAGGTGAAACCTGGTTCAATATCTGTATTTCCTCCGGCGCATGTTTCACAGTTGTCCAAATAGGCCGTTCCACCAAAATCACCGTTGCAGTCTTCGGTACAAGCTTCCTTGTTGGTGTCTCCGCCTACACATTCCTGGCAGTTGTCATAGTAGGCGTTTCCATTTGGTGTTCCGTGGCAATCAACAGGGTGGATCGTAACTTCTATTGACTCGCTTATGGTATGGTCATATTCGTTGGTCACTATCACATAATACGTGCCGGCATCCTCTATAGAAGATTCATTGACAGTATAGTTGTTGCTTGTAGCACCTTCAATAACTACATCGTTTAAGTACCACTGATAGGTGAAGGTACCTGGGCCACTTACATGAACTTCTATGGTAAAGGGCTCCCCGGCATTGGCTTCTATCCCTGTATTATCAAAGTTTTCGATTTGAGGCTTACACAATTCTCCTGGTTCCAATCCTGTTTCGCCACCTGTGCATTCTCCACAATTGTCATAAAAGGCTTCTCCTCCCCAGTCGCCATTGCAATCTTGTTCACAGGTAGCATTCTGCTGCATGCCGGTATTTCCTCCGGAACATTCTCCGCAGTCGTCAATAAAGGCCTCGCCACTTAAGTCACCGTTGCAATCGTATACCCATGGTTCTCCGGGTATGGTCAATGTGCCGTTTCCAGTGATATGTCCCGGGAAGTCTTCGGATGTATAGGTTCCAGGTCCTATTTCAGTGCCATTTATAAATAATTGGTTAATGGATATATCCTGTGAAAGGTGCAGGGTGCCTTCCAAATCAAGGCTTGAAATTTCTACCCCTTGTTGTTCTATACTTAAACTTGCGCCTAAATGTACCTGTACTTCACCTGAACCCAGCGCACTGCTGTTGGCAACCCTTACCGTGCCTTCGGTGATGTCCCAGTTTCCCGAATATTCGGAGCCATCGTTAACCAATATTATTTCTCCCGAACCAAGTGTTTGAAGGTTGGCACTACCCGAAATGGTGCCATAAATTGTCAGAAATGCCTGCTCGGTTCTTGATTGGATCCTGCTGTCGCTGAGCACTTCGATATTTGATGTCAGGGAAGCTTCTGAGCCTCCGGTGATAAGTCTTAGTTCACCGCCCTCTAATCTGATGGTTTGGATTTCTCTTTCGTTCATTATCCTGATATTGCCATTTTCACCGACCCTGAGTATGGTTGCTACTATGCCATCAGGTGTAAGGAGTTCACCTCCTTGAATAATGGCAGTATCTCCGGCGCCTGGAACTCTTTCCGGATCCCAGTTTAGGGGATTGTTCCAAAGCCTGTCCCCACTGTTGTTTGTGAATATGAAAGTTGTAGGGCAAGTGTTGGCTTCTATGCCCGTATTTCCGCCTACACATACCTCGCAATCATCTATGAAAGCAGTTCCGCCCCATTCGCCATGACAATCCTGTTCGCAGGAGGAATTTGCTGTTTCGCCCGTTTGGCCTCCGACACATTCCCCACAATCGTCAATAAAAGCTTCTCCGCCCCACTCACCGTTGCAGTCCATCTCGCAAGAGGCATTAGGTTCCAGGCCGGTATTCCCACCTGTGCATTCTCCACACTCATCGATGCTTGCAGAACCACCGGTATCGCCATGGCAATCGGTTCCGCAACTGCCTGGCAGAACGCCTTCGTCATATAAGGCTACCAGGTCAAAATTAGGGCCTCCGCCATTTGTCAGGGAAACAAGTTCCAAGGTATTGCTCCCTTGATTTAATTCTATCGTCACAAATACACTTTCCCAGGAAGACCATGCTCCCGTAGGGTGGAAGTCCACACTGGCAATTTGTGTAGTGCCGTTGATTCTCAGTTCCATGTTCCTGTTGTCGCCTGCTCCATTGGCGTGGCGAAAGGCTATGGTTGTTGTCGTTGCGCTTTCGGCATAAATTGAATAAAGTATGGTGTTCCCTATTTTATTATCCCCATTAAGGAAACCTTCTCCATAAAAACCTTCATGTTGTGTTTCTACGACTCCCTCATAGGCACAAGCCTCCGGGCCATCTATGAAGGTTAGGCATCCCGTGTTTCCGGTATTCCCCACACAGTTGCCGCAATTGTCAATAAATGCAGTTCCTCCGGAAATGCCCGCGCAATCAGCTTCACGTGTAAAGGAAATCGTATACGTGTTTTGTGTTACACCATCTTCTGCCGTAACCAATACGGTTGCTTCTCCAGGAATACTGGTAGCTTGTGTAATGGAATAAGTGGCTCCGCTTGCTGCGGTTGCGCCCACTACAGGTATTTCATTTTGGTCTAATTCTATCGTATAAGAGGTGGTATTGGGGTCAAAACCTACAAGTGCTTCTCCATCTATTGTCAATTGTGATAAAGTTGCATTTCCTGATACAGCCCCGCCCAGTTCATAAGCTCCTATATCCGGTGCAGAACCATAAAAAGGTTCTCCAATGTCAACCCCACCATTTATAAGAAAACTTCCTGGTTTAGGTTTAAGGAGATCGATGTCCGGTAAGGAACCGTCTGCCTGACGTGGTGATTTGGCCAAGGCGGTGTTTACGCTCTCGAACATGCCTGTTGTCACCATTTGTCCGCTTTGCCAGCTGTTGCCTTCTTCTATTGCGTTAGGGGACAAGGATGCAAGGACATTGGATACGGCACTCAGGTTATTTTGATATATATGCCGCTTGCTCCCGTCAGCAGGGTCGTTCGGGAAATAATAGTTTCTGCCGTTGTTATAGGCTGTGTTATGTTTTAGGGTCAGGGCACCGGAGTTGTTGTTATGGTCAAATCCCTTGTCCTTGTTGTCAAAAGAAAGGTTTCGGATGACGATATGATCTCCCGGTACGCCATCGCCACCTAGTTTGATCCCGTTTCCATTACCCCTAAACCCATCAGGGTTACCAAAAACGGAGGCGTCCCCATTGCCAAATACCCAGCAGTTCTCGATAATGATGGTGCTTTGGGCTCTCCATAGGTCAAACCCATCATCCGAGTTTTCCCAGGAACGGCACCCGTAAAAATGGTTGCCCGGCCCAATGTCGAATTTTGCCGAAAAGCCATCGGCATTGTTTCCTACATTGCCTGTGGTATTGAAGTTGTGGTAGCTGTCACAGTTTTTGACAAGGTTGTGCGATGCCCCACCGGCCATATGGATACCGGTATCGTGGCATCCGTAGGCGGTCATCCGCTCCAGTATGTTATGGCTTCCATCCATCCGGATCCCGTTATGGCCCGCCTCTTTTATAGTGATACCGATTATTTGCCAATAATTGGCATAATGCCGGATACCATTGTTGTTGCTGGCCTTTGGTTGTGAGGAAAAATCAAGAACGGGAGTTTCTCCCGGGTAGGCAATCACTATTACCGGATTGTTTGCAGTTCCGCTTCTGCTGCTTGGTACCTGAATGGTACTGGAATGGGTATAGTTACCACCCCGCATAATAAACACGTCTCCGGCTCGGGCTATATCTACCGCATGGTTTAGAGTGGCAAAAGGGGAGGCTTCTGTACCGGAATTGTTGTCGTTGCCATTAGGGGCAATATAAAAAGTGCGTAAACCTGTTGGTTGGGCTGAAGCTATTTCAATACCTCCAAATAACAATAAAAGTAGTGTGAAAATGCCTGAGTAGAAAATTTTCATAAATAAGTTTTACGTGTTTGTTGTTTTCTTAATGGACTACATTTGAAAGGAGGGGAGGTAAACAAAATTATTCAAAAAAATGGGGTTTTCGTCAAAAAAGTTGTGGCTTTTTATAGAACGTCCTTTAAAAAAGGGCGCTACGCGGAGCTTTAGCAAAGCATTGTGCTACCTGGCCGACTTTATGAATAAACTTCTGGAAAATAAGATTCAATATTCGAATAAATATCAAAAGATAAAAATAGCAAGTTTCTGTTTTGCAGGACACTTTTAAGTAGCAGTTGTAGAGCCCAATTTCATTGGGCTTTAAATGGGACGCCCTTTAAAAAAAGTGCGCTACGTGGAGCATTAGCAAAGCTTTGTGCTAAAAGGCTGATTTATGTATTAAATCACCTGGAAAGTAAGGATCATGATTCGAATAAAAATCAAAAGGATAAATAGCACATTTCTGTTTTGCAGAACACTTTTAAGTAGCAGTTGTAGAGCCCCAATTGCATTGGGCTTTATATGGGACGCCCTTTAAAAAAGTGCGCTACGTGGAGCTTTAGCAAAGCATT
>JBKBXU010000162.1:0-9885 GCA_046313675.1 Cytophagaceae bacterium | reverse complement strand
AGATCATTGCCCATAAAATTTAAATTAACTAATTTTAAGGCATATAAAGTTTACTAATAATTTAATACACTTGTTAATATCTCAAAAAAAATGAGATAATTACGAATGAAACCAGGCCATCTTAACATATATACTTTTTTTGTATTATTCCTTTTTACCTGTTTTAATGTAACGGGTCAAAAAAAGGAAAACTATAAAAGCCATACATTAAAAGCAGGAAGTAATGTCATTTCCTCCGGTGAATACTTGTTTCCTTTTAAAAATATCAATAAAATTCCTTATTACTATAACCAATCAAAGTATAACCAAATCTTAAAGCTAGAGGCAGGAAAGGATAATTCCAAGCTTTTAGCTGCCATAGAAGACTACGTATCCAACTTTGGTATCCAGAATTTTTCACGTGATGTAAACCTGCTTTGGAAACTCGGACAGCTTTATGAAATTATGGGTCATAAGGAAAAGTCAATTGCCATATACAGAATTGCTATAAAAAATCAACCGGGCAATTCGGAGGAAAGAATCAAGCAGCATTTTTCCAATTGGGACCGAGCCGTTGAAAAAAACTATTATGTTCCTCTAAAAGATTACTACGAACTGGTCGATTACAGGAAGAACATAGACACCCTCAGGCCTCCTCAAAGTGTTTTCCTGAATATGGGAGAATTGGTAAATGATCTAAAATATCCCGATTACGGCCCTACCATAAATGTCAACAGTGACATGATGATCTTTACTAAAAGAAAAAAAAGGCTTAAACACGGAAAAATTGAGTTGATAGAATCGGAGGACTTGTGGTACAGCATTAATTATGACGGTTTTTGGGACGAGGCAATTCCTTTTGACAATCCCATCAACTCTGCCTGCAATGAGGGATCAGCGGTTATCTCCAGAGACGGAAAAACCATTTACTTCGCCCGCTGCAAAGTGGCAGGATACCAATATGATTGCGCTGATGTTATGGGAAGCTGCGACCTTTATGTGTCCCACCTGAAAGAAGACAGTACCTGGTCCAGGCCAAAAAACCTGGGGCCTAACGTAAACAGTATTTATTGGGAAAGCCAACCTACACTTTCTCACACGGAAGACACATTGTATTTTGCCTCAGACCGACTTGGTGGCTACGGATTATCCGACATCTGGTATACCTATAAACTATCCGATGAAACATGGGCACCAGCACAAAATATGGGTCCGGTAATTAATACAAGAGAAAATGAAGTAAGTCCATTCTACCATCCAAAACATCATGTTCTGTATTTTAGCTCCAAAGGCCATTTGCTGAATTTTGGAGATTTTGACATCTATAAAACCAGAAATGTTAACGGGGTTTGGCAAGAACCTAAAAATATAGGCCCATTAGTAAATACTGAAGGAAGTGAATACTACTTCACCATCGACTCTGAATCAAAAAATCTTTTCTACGCTCAGTCTGAAGCTTCTGATCCGGACAACCTGGACCTTCATTCCTTTCCTTTACCTATGGAGGCGCAACCTACTGCATATACAAAATTCTCCGGAACACTAAAGGACTCTTTAACCGGGGATCCCTTTGAAGGAATCGTTTCAATAATAGATATTACAAATGGGGTAGAAGTTGCACCTAAATACATAGGCGAGGATGGGTCTTTTGAATTTGACCTTATTAATCAAAATGAATATCTTTTAGTTATTCAGGGCGATGACTTTTTCCGTATTGAAGAGAAATTTTATCTGGATGGTGACACCCATTTCGATATAGAAACGCCTTCAATCAAATACAATCGTTGGAAGTTTGCATCCTTGGAATTCGAACCGGGAAGTGCAAATATCCTCCCTTTTATGGAGGCGGATTTAGATAAAGTAGTGGACTTTATGGTGGATCACCCTACGTTTAAGCTTAAGATTTCAGGACATACAGACAGCAAAGGTAACCCGGAATCCAACCTTACCCTTTCTCAGAAAAGAGCGGAGTCAATTAAAGAATACATTGTCCAAAAGGGATACCTGGAGAGGGGTCGTATTGAAGCAAAAGGATTTGGAAACCAAAAGCCTCTTGTAGAAGAGAATACTGAAAATGACCGTCAGATTAACCGACGGGTGGAATTTGAAATTATAAGACCTAAGAAAACGGAAGACCTTCCTTTAGAAAATCCGGACGATATTTCAACGGAAGAAGACATTAACTAAATGTATCTACTGGCGCCCGAATGAATTTTTAAAAACATACTCCTTTTTTAAAGAACAATAAATCAGCCTATTTGCGTAGCAAAGCATAGCTCTCTTCGTTGCTTTTGGTTGTTTAAACCAAGGAACACAGAGTTTGACACGGTTTGCGCTAAAGTCTGTACCCGTGGTTGGTGGCGCACCAACCACTTTTTGTTGCTTTGGTATTGTTTTTTAACCACAGAGGAACACGGAGTTGGACACGGTTTGCGCTAAAGCGCATTAAGGGCGCCTTTATAGTAGCACGATGGGCACGAAGAAAAGCTAATACGGGAATAAAAAACACGATGATCCGCTAAAAGCGGATTTCACGAAGGGGAGTATATGTATGAAGTTTATTTCTGTAACTTATCTTTCCCTTTCTTTCGGGTAAATAAGAATATTTTGCCCTGCTCGTTACACACTATAAAATCACTTTCATTTATAAATACCAAAGCCTCTGCCTGGGCAGATCGTCCAAAGCGGCGACAAGCATAAGGAGCTGAAAAATTTATGTTCCCTTCTACTATTCCAAAAAGATAGACCTTTCCATAGCCCAGTAAAGCATACATGGTATGGGACGGATTAATATCTGCCGCAGTAATCATAGCACTTAATCGGGTACTATCTATAACTGAGGCCGAATAAACCCCTTCAACATCCGGAAGCGCATACATTTTCACCATTTTATTTCCTCTGTTCTTTGAAAAAAGATAAAGGCTGTCATTATGCCAGAAAAACGCTTCGCAGTCATAATTCATATTTCTTTTATCAGGTGGGAAATCCTTTTGGTCCTGGTAAGAAAAAGATATGGTTTGCAAGTCTGGAAAGGAATATTTATAAATTTTAAGCTCTTTACGTCTATTAGAATTATTGCCAATATCACCAATAAAAATATTTCCGGAGGAATCCTGAGCCAACTCTTCCCAGTCAAAATTTCTTGTATCAGGAACAGTATGTATTTCTTGTAAATTCCCCTTTTGATCTATTTTGTAAAGTTCCGGTTTTCCCCCACTATCATTATGTGTCCATAGGTATATTGTATCACCGGAAATCCCTGCTATTTCCAGGCCTGAAGCCTCCGATACCTCTGAAGGCATTTTGCCTATTTTGCTGACTTTGTACTTCATTTTCTCCGGCGTGGAAGAAAAGTCATTTGTCTGCTTATCGGACAAGCAGGGACAAAAAAGGTTTTTTATGAAAACGTAGGCTGTAAATAATTTAATCTTAAACATCAAATACCTTAACGATCTGTTCCATGACTTTCTGCTTATCCGCCCAGAATTGTCTGCTGTAAACTTTTTTGACTTTCCATTTTTTTTCCTTCATGGAAAGATGCGAATATGCATGAAAGTCCTTGATCGACAATGCCTGATGATAGATGTTATCATCCGTCAACAAGAGTCCGGAATATTTTTTATCCTTTATAACGGTAAGGTCAGCAAAAGGCATCTCTTCCCTAAGCTCGATTCCTTCGGAACCCTGCAGTTTATTTTTTAGCAACCAGTCGACATTATTTATCCCATTCTCCCGCGGCTCAGTCTGGAATTTTCCACTGGAAACTTCCCATGCATACTGAAGATATTCTTTCAGAACTTTTGGCCCTTCATTTTTTGTATTTTCCACTTGTAATTGCTGTGGCATAATACTGCTTACAAGATATATTTTTGTCCTGGCTCTGGTCACTGCCACATTTAACCTGTTTTCACCTTTTTCGGCATTCAGGCTTCCAAATTGCATAACCATCCTCCCCTTGGCATCGGGTGCATAACCAATTGAAAATATGATTACATCCCGTTCGTCGCCCTGGACATTCTCAATGTTTTTAATTATCAGCGAATCAGGAATCTTAACATTGTTGGCCAGCGCATATTCCTCCAGTAAATCCCTGATGTAATTTTGTTGCCTGAAATTAAAAGTCACAATTCCTATAGACGGATCTTTCTCCTTAAAATACTTCACTGCCAACTCCACCACTTTTTCAGCCTCTATTTTATTCAGACTATTCTCCCATAAGCCATCAACCTTGATGTATTCAATGGAAGGCTCAGCACTGTTTACCACCTTCAGATCAGGAAGCAATTGTAAGGTGTTTTTATAAAAACGTTTGTTAGAGAAACTGATCAATTCCAGGGATTTGCTACGATAGTGGCCCATAAGTTGAACCTGCATCAGATATTGACGTGCAAGATCCAGCAATGAATCTATATCAAGTTCAGGCAGGTCATCCTCTTCTTCTTCCCAGCGCACCTGGTAAAGATCATTCGGGCTTAATTGCTTGTCATCACCGGTAATTACGATTTGGCGTCCCCTATACATAGCAGGAATACCCTTTTCGGCATAACACTGAGAGGCCTCGTCGAAAATAACCAGGTCAAATAATTGTTCCATTGGAAAAATTGCAGAAACCGTCTCGGGAGAAGCCATCCAGCAGGGAATCAGATCAAATAACTCCTCAGAATAGGATGAAACCAGCTTCCGGATGGGCCATATCTTACGCTTCTTCGTAACCTGATGACTAAGATCCCTGTAAGTCACCATGTTGTTCAAGCGATTATAATCAATGTTTTTGTATGTCCGCTCCCTGATCTTCAATAAAAGAATCTCCTTGCTCAACTGAAGCTTTTCCTTCACTGCATTCTGCAGTTCTTTTTCCCGCTGCTCCATTTTAAGCGATGACACCATACGTAAAACAGGATGCTTTGATTCTATATGCTCAATCCACTCCAGTCGGATGCTGTTCCTAAACAAATCCACAGCATATTCTACCGGCTTATCTTTCGACTGTTCAAAGAGTCGCTCCATAACAAGGCGTTCATTTTCTGAAAACTCTTTCTTAATGCGGTCAAACTCCACTAGAGATTCAAAATCTTTCTTTAAAACACTTTGAAGTTCCAGCGGATATTCATAATCAGAAAGCACCTTACTAACCTGGCGGGCCGTAAAATATTTAAGCCACAATTTCTTTTCTCCCGGAACCTCGGAAATTATTTTGACGACCTTCTTAATTATTTTAATAAACTCCTTCCTTTCCAGGCCCGATATGTTGAGGTAATCCTTAATACTTCTAAGTTCCAGCAAGGTTTCCTTGGCGGCCAATGCCAGATGTTGCTGATGCGTCCACTGCTCAAAGGTCTTTAATTGCCTGTCCTCCGGAACATCCAGCAACCATACAGCCTCGTGAAGCTCCGTAAGGTTATGTTCCAGGTTCATCCTATTGTCCAGGCGCTCCAATATTTTCTTAAACCCCTCCTTGTTCCATTCCAGTCCATTGGCAACAAAAACTCTTTGTACTAAAAACTTGTCTTTGGAAAACAATCGCCACCACAACCATTTATGTGGTTTCTTGTTGGCCTGCGCTGCTTTTTCAACCGCATCTCTTGCCACCACCAGTTGAGATGACTCAACCGAACCTTCCACTCCTTCTCCCTTAAAGCTTTCAAGCACCTGCTTCTCTCTGATAAAAAACCAATCCTGATCTGTTTGCTTATTGACAATAAATTGAAAATTATCATATACTGATTGTTCTTCCAGCAGGTTTAGCAGGTGGTCAATTTTTGATCTTCTATCATATAGCCATTCACATTCCTCCAAATCCAGTGAAGCGCCTAATATCTCTCTCAACTGTTCTGAAATATCAGATTGAAAAAAGGGTATATGCTCTAATAACCTGGCAATTTCCTTTTGGTCCGAAATACTAAAATCATGAAAAGGTACCCGATCATTCCAAGGGTATTCAAATTTTTTGAACCTCTCTGCATAGGGAAACCAGGCTTGTATTTTACGTATAAAGCTATCCCAGTCCTTAGCTTCAAAACTTCTGTACTCCTGCTTAATCGAAACCGAGGGTAAATCAGGCCCACTGTTCAGATACAGCTCTTTTATAGATGTGCCACACTCTTTTTCGTCAAATAAAGCCTTCCGGAATTCTTCCAATTCTTCACTAATCTGATCAATTTCCCTACTTACCTGAAGAAATTGTCTTTCCAGATAAATGGTATCCAAGCCATTGTTTTTATACTGGTACTCATTGAGTCTTTCTACCTGGTTTTGGATTTGCTGATAGATGTTTTTTCTGTCATTCTTGAAATCATGCACCAAGGCAACAAAGTCGGCAATATCATACTCTTTCAGACGGTCATGAACCACATCCAAAGCCGCTCTTTTCTGACAAACGAGTAAAACCTTTTTACCTCTGGCAATAAAATCAGAAATCAGGTTGCAGATAAGTTGTGATTTTCCTGTGCCGGGAGGCCCCTGCACTACAATGGAATTGCCTTTTTTTACCGCTTTAATGGCATTCTCCTGGGAAGCATCCATTTTAAACGGAGTAAACGTTTGCTCCTCCCGTATTTTATTAAGAAACCTCAGGCCATCCCCAACTTTATCATCAACATTCGTCCTGTCAGCAAAAAACTCTTCCAAGTCATTTACCTGAGTATTTTCCAGAATGGTCTCATAATCGGGAACCAGGTAGGAGTCGGCCTGGGGGAATATTCCCAAAACCGCCTCAGGCATTAATTTTAGCTCTCCAACCGCAGTGGCTTCTTCAAATTCGTCCCTTTTGAATGTTTTAAAATCTATAAGTTTATCAATAAACAAATCCTGGTTGAAGTTAATAGCCAATGGGCCGGCTTTTAACAACTCGTACAACTTCGTTCGAAATACCTGGCTGTCTGTTTCAAACTCGCTAAAATTGGTTTCCATCAGATTTTCATCAAGGCTGATCTGATTGAAATGAGAATAGGCGAGAAGAAAAGATTTATTAAATGAAACTGGTTCGTCCTCTCTGCTGGTAAGAATCCATTGATTATTCCTGATTTCAAGTTGAACAGGGAAAAACAATAAGGGACACCGAACCAAGGTTCCATCCATAAAACGGCCATGAACAAAAGGCCAGCCCAGGCTCAAGTTTTTACCGCCCCGTTCTTCAAAAATAAAACGGTCACGTCGTTCGACCATTCTTAACCTTTTGCTTACGATATTGACCTTATCATCACGACTATCGGCCACATCACAAAGTGCGATTTTTGATTTCTGAGAAATAAGCTGTTCCAACACAGCGAAGGAAGGAGAGTTTTTAAACAAAAAATCAAATGCATGTACATCTATATCCTGCTCGGCAGAAAGCCTTAACAACAATAAAGACCTATTGCTGCTACTAAGATTTGTTAATCGACGTAAATATGATTTTAAGATCTTTTGCATTTCTTTCCCTGAATTCCCGGTTGAAATTAAATTATACTCATAAAAATCCCCCGGAAAACACTATTTGTCCGGGGAAATATTCAAGATACTAAAATCATTCAGACTGAAAAATATTTTTCATATCAATCATTTATCAAGACCTGCAGCTTGTCTTGTCCTATTTGATGTTCCATCTGCACCTTTCCTGCAATTGCAGGAGCCTTAATACCTGTATCAAACGTAATTGGAGAATAAACTATCCTTGCCTCGTTCCAAAATCCGCAGGCGATAAGTGTCCCCAGCAACTTACTGCCGCCTTCCACTATCAGTGACTGAATATTTCTAGCTCCCAGATCTTCCATGATATGTTTAAGAAAATCTTCATCCGGAAGTTTTATATACGTATTGTTTCCCTGAATTACATCTTTTTCAAGATTATAAATCAGCGTTGGGCCTCCGTTCAAAAGATTGGCACTGGCAGGCAACCGTAATTTCTTATCGATCACCACCCGTAAAGGATCCCTTCCGGACCAATCACGCACGTTCAGAATTGGGTTATCATAAAGTGCGGTATTTGTACCGACCATTATGGCATCCTCTTCCCCTCTCCATTTATGCACCAGCATTCGTGAGAATTCATTGCTAATCCACTTACTATCATAATTTTCCCTGGCAATAAAGCCATCAGCAGTCATTGCCCATTTTAGTATTATGTAAGGGCGTTTATTTTTAAGAAAATAAAAAAAGCGTTTATTTAATTCCAAGCCTTCTTTTTCCAAAATACCTGTACGTACTTCGATGCCATTTTCTCTGATTTTTGCTATGCCTTTACCCTTAACCAGGGGATTGGGGTCTGTGTTACAGATTATGACTCTTTTAAAAGGATATTGAACGATAAGATCAGCACAGGGAGGGGTTTTGCCGTGATGCGCACAGGGCTCAAGGCTGACATACAAATCCGCAGCCTCCAACAAAGATTTATCTTCCACACTGTTGATGGCATTTACCTCTGCATGCGGTCCGCCATATGATTTATGCCAGCCTTCACCGATAATACGATTTTCTTTAACAATCACGCAGCCGACCATTGGATTGGGACTTACGTTACCACGTCCCAATTCAGCCAACTCCAGGCATCTTTGCATATATAGCGTATCTCTTTCCATGCTATTCACTATATTTGGAGCTAAAAATACAGGATTTTTGAGAATATCAGCAAAAACTTTCTTTGATTCCATCTTTACTCAGCTCACTCATACAAATCAGGATGAGAGAAGAGCCCTGGCTTTTATTCTGGCAGAGCACTATGCGGGATTGAAAAAAAGTGACATCGTGGTAAATAAGGAAATCGATCAGGTCATAATTCCAGATCAGATCTTCGAAAGGCTGAAGCATAATGAGCCTGTTCAATACATCCTGGGAACAGCTCCGTTTTTTGGAAGAGAATTTAAGGTAAACCCGGCAGTTTTGATCCCACGTCCGGAAACAGAAGAACTTATTGACCTTATTATCAAAGAAAACATTCCTTCCGGCCGTACAATTTGGGATATTGGAACAGGATCCGGTTGCATTGCCATAAGTCTGGCAAAAGAACTGCCCGGATCAAAGGTTTATGCTTCGGATATAAGCATGGCGGCTTTAGAAACAGCCAGAGAAAATGCAGCATTCCACCAGGCTGACATTGAATTTATACGCCATGATATTCTTAAGGATCTCCCCCTGCGGAATTTGAATATTATTGTAAGCAACCCCCCTTATGTAACCGAAGCGGAGAAAGGCATGATGCATGAAAACGTGCTGAACTATGAACCCCCGGGAGCCTTATTTGTCCCAAATGACGAACCCTTATTGTTTTATTCAAAAATAGCGGATATCGCCTCACAAGCTTTACTACCCGGAGGTTTGCTGTATTTTGAAATCAATGAAAACTTCGGACAGAAAATTCAGGCTGTGTTAAATCAAAAGGGTTTTATCAATACCAAAATCCTGAAAGACATTAACGGCAAAGACCGGATAGCAACGGGGAAAAAAATTTAACCTGTTTATGCGATAGCAGCAAAGCATAGCTCTTTCTGTTTGCTTGTTTTTGTTTAAACCACGGAGGAACACGGAGTTTGACACAAAGTTGGGCATTAAAAACGTTTTTTTTTGTAGCACGATGGGCAGGAAGAAAGGCTGATACGGAAATAATAACACGATGATCCGCTGGAGCGGATTCACGAAGGGAGCCTAATCCGGTTAAGGGTATGACTTGACGACTCTTTTCGATTTAGTGCCAAATCCCGTCCGTACGACCTTGCCGGACTTGCGAGGGGCTTAGCGTGGCCACAGTTCCGGCATCTGTTGGAGATATCGTAAAGTCATTCCGTGGTGAGGTCGTCATAGAAGGATATTCAATCGGGCATTTTTATCACTGCCAACGGCAACGGATCCCGGAACAGGTCCGGGAAAGAGGTTAATTGGAGGCTTGTGCTATTGGCTGACATTCCACTGCACCCGTGGTTGGTGGCGCACCAA
>JBKBXU010000161.1:0-9928 GCA_046313675.1 Cytophagaceae bacterium | reverse complement strand
TTATACGGGTTTAATCTTAATATACTAAAATGAGTTCCTTTTTCCAAATAAGATTCATTTTGCCGTGCATGAAAGTCCATTTGGCGGTGTTTACTTTTTAAACGTCCAATCTTGTTTAGCAGGTGTATTCTTCCCTATTTTATGGTAATATTTTAAATGAAGGTGATGAAAGACTACAAAAAATATTATACGATACCCGAAGAGCCGGAACTCGTATACCAGGGATTAACTGTTGCAGCTACAATCCGTCTTTGGACAGGCGATAATGTTGAAATGAGTACGGAGCCAGGTTCGGAATTTTCTTTGTGGGATGGAGCCATAGTAGGGAAAAACCTGGAGTTTGAAGAAGGAAAAAAGATTGTACAAGAATGGTATTTTGGTGATGACGGCAATCCATCTATTGTAACCATTAAATTGCACCCCGACAAAAAGGGGACATCGGTTGAATTGAGACATACGAATATTCCTGATGAAGCATATGATGACATTGTGGAAGGCTGGAACAATATTTATTTTGGATCTCTGAGAGATTTTTATGAAGGAGAGTAATTTTTAAATGGAAGAATTTAATTCAGCGGAATTTAGAAAGAGGCTTGAACTGGATTTTAAAGAAATGGAGGATTATGTCCAAAGAATTTCAGGCCTGTTGAACGAGAAAAAGGGCAACTCTGAGATGATGAATTTTCTTATTAAAAATTCTTTGTTTACCACCGTTTGGGCTTTTATTGAACACTCTTTGCGAACATATGCAGAACTCAGAACAGCTTGCGATCCTAAACTTCAAAAGAAAGTCTTGAAGCTGGAAAAAATGCATCAACTGCATTCTTTTCTACACAATGAGCTGTCTGTGGATGTGCAAAAGGCCGGAGAAGAATGGGGGAAACTTGATGTGTTTCGTGAACTACGGAATTGCCTGATACATTATCACGGAACTGTACGGAACACGAGTAGGAAAACCTTACTTTTTATTAAGGAAGATGATCGACTTGTGTATAATGAAGAAGAAAATATCTTTCAGATTAAAGATGCCGGGATAATTGAGGAGCTGATGGAAACAGGGAGAAGGTTTCTTTTAGCGATTGCAAAATAATTCTAAAAAAACTTAAAAAAATATTTGTAATTAAATTCTTGTTTGGTAGGAACTTATGATATGGTCGCGTTCTTTTTTAAATTTATTTTCAAAAAAGCGTTTACCTTTTTATGCTTCGAGGTATATAAGTACATAACACAATTTATTCATAACCCTGTTTTAAAGATTTTTTTGCCTCTCCGAAAGGAGGGGCTTTTTTATTTAGTGTTGAATACTAAATTGGATAAGTGACGAGCCCGATCCCACACGCCGTCATTCCGGCAGTAGCTTTAGCGAAGAGCCGGAATCTCTTTACATACTAAGAAATTCTACTACCTTCACTTACCACAAACCTTTAGTAGGAATACTTTTGTTTTTATATTATAGTAGAACTTTAAATGAAGAAGAAATTATGGATAATAGTTATTTACCCGTTCCGTATGAATTTAGAGAAGTGTTGGAAGCTGCCAGGGTTGAAGGTATATCAGGACCAATTCATTTCTTCAGTGCGGATGATCAGATATTTACTGCCACAGGAAAAATTAAAGAAGTAATTGAAAAACCGGGCAAGGGTGAATTTGTAGTCCTTGATTCAGAAGAGGAAGTACGATTGGATACCATTATTACCTTGTATGGAAAACCTGGACCTTCTTTTGATACATACGATGCATTTGCCAATGCCTGCCTGAGTTGCACCGGAGGGTACGATCTTTAAAAATCTTTGAAAATATTAAAATCACCTATTAAATTTGACGGTAACCGTATAGTGTGCTGTATCGAAAACAAGCAATCTTTGTAGGTGCTTATATATGTATGAAGGGAATAGGTAGAGGTTTAGCTCTTAAAATATTAAAATTTGTGGCAGGTGCAGAAATAGTAGCAGGCTTTTTGGTAGACTGGAACCGGACGCATTTGTTTAACCCTAAATGGACACCTCATGCA
This sequence comes from Cytophagaceae bacterium, assembly GCA_046313675.1. Classification (GTDB taxonomy): domain Bacteria; phylum Bacteroidota; class Bacteroidia; order Cytophagales; family Cytophagaceae; genus JBKBXU01. The sequence continues at coordinate 7,917 of JBKBXU010000161.1, read as the reverse complement.
AAATTTCATGATGCCTTGAGTATATCTATGGCTTCTATGAATGGAGTTTTAGCCTTATACCTTCTAGAGAAAAAAAGTTTATCTGACCCGGTGAAATTGGCTGCTATGGTTTTGGCTGTTCCCTGTCTGGCTATGGGTATGGCCTATGCTTTCCCAGGTGCCAAAGGCCTGGAAGCTGAGTTCCCGGAAGTGGTGCCCAAAGTGGGTAAAGTGTATTTGAGCGAATGGCTTGTCTGTGTCTCGGGCTTATCATTGATAGGCCTTTCATTCTATTTTTATAATGCTCCGGCAAGGAGAAAGTATTGGAATCAGAAAAACTGGATAGCCTAAGCGATTTATACCAACGTACTATTTCTATGGAAATAGAATCCCGTACTTTTGTGGACAATTTTTACAGTGCAACTTAATTTTAGCTCATTTTAAAACAAAATACCAAGCCAGGCTTTAGAGTTATGATTTAAATAATAGCTAAATTAACCGGCCATAAAATAAGGACATGCTGAAAAAACATATTTTACTTATATTTCTAAACATCCTTTTCTTAAACAGCCTGAAGGCTCAAAGTCTGGATTCTTTGCAATTAAATCAAATAGAATTCATGAAGCAGGTAGCCTATCGGCAAGGAGTGGATTTATATAAAAAAAACAAACAGCATTACAGGACGAGAGATTTTGATGCTCCCTGGCTTAGTTTGATGATAAAAGATACTGAATCATATCAGGCTGCTCTGGATACCATTGTCAATAATGCGCAATCAGAGGTTAAGCTTAATGGTTTTACAGGAGCACATTTCGCTTTAAAATCACACTTTCCGGTAAATACTGAGAATAACCATAAAGTCTTTAACCTTAAGATTGTTAAGAGTAATCTTAAAGATTCATTGAATAATACTATCAAACTAAATAAGGTATGTTCTATAGGTTATGGAGCAATCAGTTCCGGTAGTTATTCAACAGAAAGAAGCATAAGCTGGAAATGGCAAACAATAAATGCAGCATTTTCTTTTGAAGACGACATAAAAACTAATAATATAAGTGGATCTGTGGTACTTCGTGCGGAATTTGTAACCAAGTACGATTATGTTAAAATAACACCTAAGAGTAAAGGGACAGAGTTTGTTTTAAATGGTCAAAAGTTTAAGGTTGTTGATATAATGGAAAATCGTGTAGTACTTCACCCTCTTTTCGGGTCATATGATGATGCAGATTTTTCTTTTGTAAATATTAACGAAAATAATGAAGAAGTTAAATCATTGACTTTATTAGAAATTAACAAACTAATGGAAGAAGACAGCACTATTTCATACAGTTCTATTGGAAGCGGCATGTCTATGATGTATAAAGCAATATATGACGCTTTTAAAAGTAACCCAGCCCAGGATTATGAAACCTTTAGCAAGGCTTTGCATGGTGTTTATATAAAACTTGTAACTTCTAAAGATAGGGGAACAGCAGAAGTCCAATTTCTAGGTCCAAAATATATCGTAATTAGAACCGCCGGCCCTATAGAAAATTTGTATCTCTATTTCCCCATTTATGGTGCTAAAAAAGATTTTGAAGTCAAAGTTAATTAAATTTAGTAGGTGATAATATGGAAGCATTTAAGATTTGAGGCCAATTCTTTCAGTGACCTGGAACTTTGTTAGCCAACTGAATTACTATATGGGTGTTTTTTAATTTTTAATATTTTTTTCTTTCTAACCAGGTTACCTTTATGCTAATTAGTAATATTAATAGCAATAAGTAAATTTTTTTGTCTATGAAGGATCTGGTGTTAATATATTTGGTAAGGAAGAATGGGTATGCATCATTGGATTGTCATAAACTATAATGAATTTTAAATGAAAAATATTTTTATGAGAAGACAATTCCTTAAATGCAGCCTTACTTTTATATTTATTCTTTTTCTTTCCTTTTCTTCAGAATGTCGTATAATTTACAATACTTATTCTCTCCCTTACTGTTTTGTTCCCATATCTCCAGGAACAATGCATAATTCTCATTATAATTATCCTTTTGATTTAGATGGTGATGGGGTCACGGATTTTCAACTTCTTATTAATTGTAATGGGACTGCTTCTTCTTCATCTACAGGTTATTGTAATGGAGATAGTTATAATTATTGGACTGAAATTATAACGCAAACTTTAGGTTTTCCAATCTTAAAAATAGCTTCTTTAAATACTTTAGTAGATCAGGCTTTTTTGACAGGTTCAAGTCCTAATATAGAGCTAGCAAGAACCACTTCTGAAATAGTAGTTCCTCATAATTCATGCAGGCAGGGTTTTTCTGTGTCTTCTCATAAATATGATGAATACTTTGCATTTTCATTTACAAAAAATGCACAGAAATATTATGGATACTGTAAAATTCGCAGTGGTTCTTATTTAGATGTATATGTAGAAAATATTCCCAATTATCCTATAACAGTTGGGGACACCAGGGGTTATTTTCAACATGAAGGTGTTGGAGCTAATACTATAAGAGGTAGAGTTTATAATGACATAAACAATAACTGCGTATTTAATACGGGTGAAAAAGGATTAGCAGGAATCAATGTCAGAACAAATCTTGGATATTCAGGAGTTACTGATGCTAATGGTAATTATGAGATTTTTCTACCGGGTGGATCAGCTACGTATACTTTATCTATAGAAACTAATAGTTTTTCCCGAAACAATTCTTCCATTACATGTCCATCATCCAATGAATTGAGTGTTTCTTTTGCCGGAAACAATCAAACACGAACAGCTAATAACTTTGGTCTAACTATTAATGAATGTTCTGATTTACGGGTATTGGTTTCTTCCGATCGACGAAGGAGATGCTTTAGAAGCAACACAAGAGTGCTTTATCGTAACCACGGGAGATTACAGGCAGAGAATGCCGAGGTTAAAGTGATTATGCCTGAGTACGTCTATGCTATTTCTTCTGTGCCTGCCTGGAACAGGAGGGATGGTGATACCTTGTTCTACAATCTTGGAACTGTTGTCGGTTTAGGATCCGGAGTAATCTCCATAGTGGACTCTGTCATATGCTGGCAGGAAGAAATACGTGGCCTGACACAATGCACCAAAGCAATCATCTCTCCGCATGGGGAGTGCTTTACCTATGCCGATTGGGATAATTCTGATGTCCGCATTCAGGGAACTTGCCAAGATGGTGAAATCGATACCTATTTCCACAACATTGGCACGGGTGATATGAGCGACTCTCTGGAATATCGTATCTTTTTAGATGATGAGCTGGTGCGTATCGGCAGGTATAAAATAGCTGCTGAGGACTCTTTCAGGGTAACGGTTCCTGTAAACGGTGCAACCTTACGTATTGAAGCTGATCAGTCTCCTTATCACCCGGATTATAGCTATGCTTATCTTGCAATGGAAGGATGTGCCGATCCTGAAACCGGAGAGTTTTCTCATGGGCATGTAAATAACTTTCCGCTACCTGTATCCTATACTGAGTCTAAGCATTGCATGCCTATCATCGACAGCTATGATCCCAATGACAAGCTTGTCACTCCGGAAGGTTTTGGGGAAGAAAATAAAGTGTTGCAGTCCACGAATTTTGACTATAAGATCAGGTTTCAAAATACCGGAACGGATGTGGCTTATACCGTCGTGGTCGTAGATACCTTAGATGCCAATCTTGATTTCAGTACTTTTAAATTTCATGGTACTTCACATAACTGCAAATTAGAAGTAGCGGGAACCGATCGAAAAATCCTTACTTTTATCTTCGGGGGCATTGACCTTCCAGACTCCACAAGCAATGAGCCAAAGTCGCATGGTTATATAGATTTCAGCATAAAAGCAAAGGATGAATTGGCCGTAGGTACGCGAATAGAGAATCGGGCACATATTTTCTTTGATTATAATTCAGCCATTATTACCAATACAACATCAAACAAGGTGGTAAATTCCTTTGATGAGAACTTTGCTTTAGGGAGCAACATCAAGACTAGCCAAAGGATTTTATCTTTCCTGATGCCTGAAGTATTGCGTTATGGTGATAATGCCTTCAGTCCTGAAGCTTTGACAACCTCGGGCTTACCCGCAACTTTTATAAGTTCGGATGAAAATGTCCTTAGTATATCTGATGGAACGGTAATTATTAAAAGTACAGGGACAGTAACCCTTAAAGCAAAACAGGAAGGAGCTGCCAATTTCCACGCAGCAGAGGAAGTTATTCAGTCTGTATACATAGAAAAAGCCCCTCTAACTATAAAGGCAGATGATAAGGAGATAATTTATGGTGAAACCAACCCTGAATTTACCTATCACGCCGAAGGATTAATGTACGATGATAATGAATCTGTACTTTCCGGGGAAGTTGTGTTTACTGCTCCTGAAGAAGGAGCAGGGGCAGGAGTTTATGACATACTTGTTTCAGAAGGCACTTTGCATGCGAATAATTACACGCTAGCTTTTGAAGAGGGAGTTCTGACGGTTCATAAAGCTTTATTGAAAATAATTGCGGATGATAAGGAGTCCACTTATGGAGATGCAGTTCCTGTATTTACATACCAGTTTGAAGGCTTTGTTTATAATGATACTGAAGCCGATGTTTCCGGAGAAGCGGAAACTGGTGTAAACGGTGGCAGAGATGCCGGTATTTATGCGATAGCGGTATCTGAAGGAACATTAAGTTCCAATAACTACCACTTTGAATTTGAAAGCGGTAGTTATGTTATACATAAAGCACTGTTATCTGTTACAGCGGATGATAAGCAAAGGTTGACAGGAGAGTCAAACCCTGTGTTTACCTGGTCAGCCTCAGGGTTTAAGTTTGATGATGATAATGATGTGATATACGGTGAACCCGAAATAGTGTGTGATGCAGATAACCTAAGTCCGGCAGGCAATTATCCTATTTTTATAAGTGTGGGCTCTATGGATGCCAATAATTATGACTTTAGTTTTGCCAATGGCACATTAAGGGTAGATCAGGCTACCGGAGTAAGAAAAGCCTCCAGTGTGGGGATAAGCGTTGGCCCAGTTCCTTCGCAAGGCTCTCTGACTATTTTTAGCCCTTATCAAGTTAAAGAAGTCATGCTGACCGATGCTTTGGGAAGAACAGAGGTTCATTATGGAACAACCATCAATACCCACCTGAAAGGGATCGTCATGATGACTATTGAAACTGATCAGGGGCGGTTTACAGAAAAAATTGATGTTAAATAAAGAAGAAAGGCAGGAGTTTTCTCCTGCCTTGTAGGTAAATAATTTGTAAAGATTAATAAACTGAGGAGCGGAATGTTTTCACAAGCCAATCACAGGTAGATCCTACGGAGCAGATATTTCTACCCCGATGGGGTATTAAATAACAGTTTAAGCGCTTAGCTCTATCTTTATTCAATTTAAAACTTAACATGTAAAACTTAAAATTCAACTATTCTCCCCCCTCAGCTTTTCCAACTTTTTCTTCGCTTGCTGCCAGGATAGGGAGTCGTGGTTTTACTAAGGGAGGTTAAATTGTAATTTTAGGTGTTTTATATCAAGTTTGGTTTATTAAAATTAATTTTTAAGAGATTAAGCAAATTTAATTTTTAGTTGTTTCAGGTCAGTACTTGTTGTCCTTACCGGGTATTGCTCTGCCATGGCAGTATAGGTTGAATTGGTTATTTCTACGACTATTCTGATTTTTTCCATTTTTAAATATAAATAGTTTAGGAATAGCTACCACCTCTTAAGGTAAATAATAAGTAGGTTCTGTTAGAAATAAACCCTTCCAGGACAATCCCGGAAGGGTTGTTGGTAAGGCAAGTTTGTTTAAAAATCCTCCACCATCACAAACTCCCGTGTTTTCTGCATAAGCTTTTTATAAAACTCATTTTCATGTTCTTTTAATATTCCCTCCAGTGCTTCAAGGAGACCACTTAAGTCGTCACCATAAGGTTGGATGGGAAGAACAATGGCGGTTTTTTCACCTTTTTCATTTACGATAAAATTCAGATTTTTCATATGCTTACTGTTTATAATGGAATAATTGATACCTTTAACTTAATTCAAAGGTAGATCAAGACATCGCACTGTATGTGCGCTTTAATTTTATTTTGCATATGGTTTGTCAACTCGTAAGTAGCCTGCTCATTTTCTATGGATTATTTTTAATTCTTTGTGGGATAACGGCTGTTGTTTTTATAGGGTTTAAGGCAAAAACTGCTCTTGTTTCGGGAGGGACTGCCGGAATTATGGGTTTGGTACTGGCGTATTTTGTTTCTCAGAATGCGGAATGGGCCAGAGTAGGAGGAGTGGTATTGGCGCTGGGCCTGTTTATTGTTTTCTCATGGAGAAGCACGAAAACGCTATTCGTTCTCATGGAGATGATTTCAAACAAACAGGAAGAGGTAAAGAAAAAAGGTATAGCCTTTATGATTATATCGTTGATGGCTGTGGTTTCGTGGTGGTGTTTATGGTTCAGGTTGTATTAAGTATGTAATATGAAATTACTAACAAAGATTTTAGCAATGCTTCCAATAGGAATTTACCTGATTGGAAAATTTATTATAGGTTTTAAGACCACGGCAGGCGATATAGTACTTACGTGTTTTTATTTATCCTTAATTGTCTTGGTAATTCACCTGATAAAGGAATTAAAGGGTGCTTTTTACATCTACATCATAATTCTGGTTTTGAACCTTGTTCCGGTTATCGGTGCGCTGCTGGCAATTTGGCATTTGCCCGGATACGGTCAGGCTTCGGTACTTGGATTGGTAGGAAGTGTATTGGCAGGATTTGTCTTGGTTTGGAATGCAGTTCAAAACAGACGAAAGGAAGTAAAGCCTTTTCATTTGGCACTTGGTATTGTTATTCTTATACAGGTGCTTATACCTTTTAATTTAGAACAGAGTTACCTGCACTATGCCGGTTTGTTGAATTACCCTATCGCTGGACTTGCTGCCACAATTCTTATAAACCGAAGTTATACCAGTACGGGGGAAAGAAGTATTCTTCTTTTGATATTGGTTCAATCTATTATTTATGTGCTAAGGAATTTTTTATAAAAGTGTTAATTTGTGTTAAGCAGGAATCTTAAATCTTGCAGATTGAACGTAATAAGCAGGAGTAGAGCCGAATTGCATTCGGCTTGCGAATTCTGATTTAACTTTAGGTGCCTCCCAAATTAAATTGCCATTGTATCGGTAAGGGCGGCGCCCCACACGTCCCGATAGCTATCGGGATGTGGGCGCAAGGATATGCGCATGGGGGCGTCCCAAATAAGTTTATTCGTAATTTTTTACCTTCAGGCTTAACCTGAACATAGAAAATATTTATTGATTACTTCCGGCTTCCAGACTTTTTATAAGTTCAATGAGCTTTGCTTTAGATATGGGTTTTACCACATAATCCGTGACGGCATTGATGGATGCAGCCCTTTGCAGGTCGGAAGGGTCTATGGAGGAAGAAACAATGTATATAACGATTTTCTTCCCAAGTCTGGGCTGCAGTAACATATATTCTTCCAGAAACTGCCATCCATCCATGATAGGCATGGCAAGATCAAGTAATATTATTTCCGGGAGTTTTTCAGGATCTCCCGATACTGATTTTAGGAAATTTATGGCTTCAAGTCCGTTTGAGAAGATTTTTAGTTGATCAACAAGTTGTGTGTCTTTGATTATTTTTGAAGTAAGGAACTGAAAAATAGAGTCATCATCAACAAGGTAAAGGGTATTGATTTTATTCATGGTTATTTTTATTATATAATCTGGCGGTAAATATTGAACCCTGTTTGGGAAGGCTTTTCGCAGAAATTGTTCCTCCTAAGGATTCTATTTGTGTTTTTGTGATGTATAAGCCAAAACCTTTCGCTTGTGGGTGTTCGTGAAAAGTTTTGTGCAGTTTAAAAAGCTTATCACCGTGTTTTGCTAAGTCAATGCACAGGCCGTTGTCCTTTATTTAAAGGAATACCCAGT
>JBKBXU010000160.1:8162-10055 GCA_046313675.1 Cytophagaceae bacterium | reverse complement strand
TAATTTTGTTTAGGATGTGATGAACAGTTTTGGCCTCATTGTAAACCGGAATAACAATGCTTAATTTCTCATTCATGGTAAATAAATTTTAAAAAATAAAACCTGCTGATTTCAAATCTTTCCAGAAGTGAGGGTACGATTTATCTACGACATCCGGATTTTCTATTTTTAAATTGCCTCTGAGTGCAAGCGGCGCAAAAGCCATAGCCATTCTATGGTCTTTATAGGTTGATACTTCTTGCCCGTTCACATTAATGGCACCTTTTATGACTTTATAGATTTTATCTTTTTCTATTTCTACCATCTCTGCCCCGAATTTTTTAAGTTCATTCTGCAAAGCGGCTATCCGGTCTGTTTCTTTGATTCGTAAGCTTTCCAAGCCTGATAACGTATATTCTACTCCAAGAGCAGCACATATGACAGCTATGGTTTGTGCAAGGTCAGGACAGTCTGTAAAATCATGACTTAAGCCTTCGGTTACTTGTACCGGAATTTTTTCCAGCTTCAGGCCTGTAGAGGTGTAGGTGGTTTTTACTCCCAATGGCTCCATTAGCTTTACTATTACGCTATCACCCTGAAAAGATTTTTTGTTATATCCTTCAAGAACAATTTCTGCATTTTGTGAAAGTGCCGCTATGCTATACCAGTAGCTTGAACCCGACCAGTCCGATTCGACTTTATATTGATTTGGCTTATATTGTTGCGGGCTTATATTGATAAGGTTTTCTCTCCAGTTAGCTGTCACACCAAAATGAGCCATAAGACTAAGTGTCATTTCGATATAAGGCCTTGATCCGACTTTCCCCTCAAGTTCAAGAACAAGACCCTGAGGTAGGATAGGAGCAACCATCAGAAGAGCTGTGATGTACTGGCTACTCACATCTCCTCTTATTTTTAAATGGTTAGTTTTGACTTTTGATTTATCAAAATGATGAATTTCCAAGGGTGGATATCCTTCGTTAGCTAAATATGAAATATCCGCACCAAGCGATCTTAACGCATCTACCAAAAGCTTAATTGGTCGCTCGCACATTCTTTTGGTACCGGTAAGGGTTTTGTTTTGTCCGGTAATGGCAAGGTAAGCTGTTAAAAAACGCATGGTTGTTCCTGCATCAATTACATCAAGAGTGTCATCCTTTGATTTAAGCAAACGGATCATTGTTTGCGTATCACGGGCATTGGATGCGTTTTGAATGTCTGATTTGAATCCGGTAAGTGCATCAATTATTAATACTCTGTTGCTCTCACTTTTTGAAGATGGAGGAGTAATGGAACATTTGACCTGGCCGGAATGCTTTTGAAGTTCCAAGAGTGGCTTGCTTACGGTATCCTGCGACATATTTATGAAGTATAATAAATTAATGCGTCTCTTATATCCTTAAATTGAATCTGTTGATTATAATTGGCCTCACCAACTTTTTCCAGCAGTGTACAAAGAATGGCATTATGCTCATTTTTCTTGTCCTGAAGAGTCAGTGCGATAATTTTTTCGATATCAAAATCAAAAATTTCAATATGGCCGTAAATTTTAAAAATGTAGCTTTTTATACTATTCAGATTGTCTTCAGAAATAAACCCTTTTTTCCAGGCTGTATGAGATTCAGCAATCATGCCGATGGCAATGGCTTCCCCATGTAGTAACCTTTTGCCGGGAATATTTAAAAAATAGGTTTCGACGGCGTGACCTATGGTATGGCCGAAGTTAAGGACTTTTCTTAAGCCTTTTTCTAAAGGATCTTCTTCTGTAATGTGGGCCTTAATTTTTATGGAATGTGTTATAAGGTCTTTCCAGTCTTGTTCTTCCAAACTCTTCTGGCTGATCTCACTCCATTTTTTTTCATCGGCTATCAGGCAGTGTTTTATAACTTCGGCAAACCCGGAACGGATTTCAGC
>JBKBXU010000160.1:0-8152 GCA_046313675.1 Cytophagaceae bacterium | reverse complement strand
AAGAAATATGGTGTCAATAAATACGGCTAAAGGCTCTTTAAATACACCGATATGATTTTTGAAACCATTAAAATCTATGCCTAATTTTCCTCCCACACTGGCGTCCACCTGTGAAAGAAGAGTTGTTGGTATCTGAATAAAATCTATTCCTCTTTTGTAGGTTGCGGCACAGAAACCTCCCATGTCGCCAATAACCCCACCTCCAAGGTTTATCAACAGAGCCTTGCGGTCAAGTTGGTGGTCGGTCATTTTCTGCCAAATAACTTTGCAAGTTTCAAGGTGCTTGTTTTCCTCGCCACTTTTAATTTTAATAAGAATGGCTTGAGGGATAGATTCTAAAAGCAAAGGGAAGCAATGCTCTTCGGTGTTCTCGTCAACAAGAACACAGATGTTAGAGTATTGCTTCCCATCCAGGTACTGACGAATTTTTTCGGCAATCTTACTGGTGATAAAAATTTCAGAAGGCATTGTTAAGCTTTGGATTCTTCTCTTTTCATGATTTCAGTCTGCTTCCTGATAGATTCTTCATGAACTATCTTATATATTTCAGAAATATATGATTCATTCAAATTCATCTTTTTAGCAAGTTCAGTACGATTTTTCATGATATCATCCCACCTTTTCACCTGGAATGTTGTTACATTGTTTTCTTTCTTATATTCTCCGATTTTTTCGACAATATGCATTCTTGCAGCAAGAATTTCAATCATCTCCCGATCGATGTTATCGATTTTCTTTCTCAGCTCTTCAAGATGGTCGTTGAATTCCTGGTTATCAACCGATGTTTCCCTGATTTGAAGATCATTTAAAATTTCTTTCAATCTGGCAGGTGTAACCTGTTGAGCCGCATCACTCCATGCATTTTCCGGATCAATGTGTGTTTCGATCATTAAACCGTCAAAGGTTAGGTCTAATGCTTTCTGAGAAATTTCAAAGATAAGATCTCTTGCTCCGGCTATATGGCTCGGGTCGCAAATGATGGGTATCTGAGGTGCAATTCTTCTGAACTCAATAGGAATTTGCCAGATAGGCTGATTGCGATACTTTGATTTTTCATAAGTAGCAAAACCTCTGTGAATGGCACCAAGATTTGTGATACCTGCCTGGTTCAGACGCTCAAAAGCTCCTATCCATAAGCCCAATTCAGGGTGTGTTGGGTTTTTTACAAGAACTGTAACGTCTTTTACACCTTTCAGGGCATCAGCCATTTCCTGCATGGCGAATGGGCTTACCGTAGTACGTGCGCCAATCCATAATACATCAACGCCATATTTTAAAGCTATTTCTATATGCTCAGGATTTGCTACTTCAGTTCCAATAGGCATGTTAAGTTCCTTCTTAACATCACTTAGCCATTGAAGGCCTTTTGCTCCGGCTCCTTCAAAAGAATTCGGCCTGGTTCTGGGCTTCCAGATTCCTGCTCTAAGAATATCGACTTTAAGGTCTTTTAAACCTTTGGCTGTAGCTAATAGCTGTTCCGGTGTTTCTGCGCTGCAAGGGCCGGCAATCACCAAAGGTTTGCTTTTCAATTTAACCCACTTATCAAGCGGATTTACATTTAAATTAACATTCATGGTATTTATAGTAAAAACTACTTCAACAATTAATAAATTAAACCGTTCTTATTACGTATATAGTATTATTAGTTCGTAATTTTTTATGGTACAAGATAATGTTGTTTCATTCGAAGACACTTCCAAAGCTTTTTCTCATAAGTCTGATGGAGAATTACGCAAGATGCATATGCTCTTTTCTCTCATGAATTGGAAGCATCCTGCAAAGATAGGTACTTATTTTGTAAAATCAGCATTAAAATATAAACTTCCTGTAAAAACTTTAGTAAAAAATACGCTGTTCCGGCAGTTCTGTGGTGGAGAATCACTTGAAGAGTGCAGGCCTCTGATTCACAGGTTAAAAAGTTTTAATATCAAGGTAATTCCGGATTACGCTGCCGAGGGCGAGAAATCTGAAGAGGGATTTAATCAAACATTTGAAAATGTGTTGGATACCGTTGATTTTGCTGGTAAAGAAAAGAATATTGCATTTGCGGTTTTTAAAGTAAGTGGTATGGGTTCGGGTTTATTACTTGAAAAGGTTCAGGCAGGAAGTCCCCTAAATGAAAAAGAAAATGAAGATTTTTCTGACCTGTCTGAGAAAATAAATATCATTTGTCACCGGGCGGAAGAATTGGATGTGTCGGTAATGATTGATGCTGAAGAAAGCTGGATACAGGGCAGTATTGATGTGTTGGCCTATTCTATGATGAATAAATATAATAAGAAAAAAGCCATAGTCTATAATACCTTTCAGATGTATCGAGCTGACATGCTCAATAATTTACGTGACGCTATTGCTATAGCAAGGAAAGGTGGCTTCTTTCTTGGTGTTAAACTGGTTCGTGGAGCATATATTGATATTGAGAGAAAACGTGCGGAAACAAAAGGATATCGCAGTCCTATATGGGATACTAAGAAAGAAACTGACCTTGCCTTTAATCAGGCTCTTGAGCTTTGTATTCAAAACCTGGATCATGTAGCCCTTCTCTGTGGTTCACATAATGAGGATAGTAACCTGTATCTTTCGGATCTGATGATGAAACATGCGGTAGCTTTTGATGATAAAAGGGTGTTTTTTTCTCAGTTGTATGGAATGGGTGATCATATTTCTTTTAACCTGGCTTCTGCTGGTTTTAATGTGGCTAAGTATGTGCCTTATGGCCCCGTGGAAGCTGCTATGCCTTACCTCTTTCGACGAGCCAATGAAAATCAGGCTATGATGGGACAAACCAGTCGGGAGTTGAATCTTATTAAAAAAGAGATAAGCCGACGAAATTCGGCAACGGAATAAACTAATAAAATTGGATGCTTCTTTGTTTGCCCCTATTTTTCAGCGATCGTTTCAAAATCTTTGAAGTTAATAGTATTTTTATTCCGAGAAATTGAATTATTTTTGTCTTCCGAAATTACCCGAATTAAAATTATGCATTTAAGCGAACAAGAGATCATCAGGAGAGAAGAGAGAAAAGAATTGATAGATTTAGGCGTAAATCCTTATCCTTCTGAGACATTTAATATTAATGTTTCAGTAAAAGATATTTTTCTTAATTATGAACGGAGGAAAAACGACTATAAAAATATCTCTATAGCAGGAAGAATTATGTCTCGCAGAATTATGGGGAACGCTTCTTTTGCGGAAATTCAGGATGCAACCGGAAGAATACAAATTTACATCAGAAGGGACGATATCTGTCCGGGTGAAGATAAAACCGCCTATAATACCATATTTAAAAAACTTTTAGGAATTGGAGATATTATTGGAGTAAATGGCTATGTTTTTACAACACAAACCGGCGAGATTTCTATTCATGTTACAGATCTTAAAGTTCTTACCAAATCGTTAAAACCTCTTCCTATTGTGAAGGAAGCTACCGATGAAGAGGGTAATAAAGTTATATATGACGCATTTTCGGATCCGGAAATGAGATACCGGCAGCGGTATGTTGATTTGATCGTAAACCCAGAGGTAAGAAATACTTTTATTAAAAGAACACAGCTTGTTAATTCTGTCAGAGGATATCTGAATAATAAAGGATACCTGGAAGTGGAAACTCCAATTTTGCAGCCTATTTATGGTGGTGCTTCTGCCAGACCTTTCAAAACACATCACAATACACTTGACATGCCTCTTTATTTGCGCATCGCAAATGAATTGTATCTGAAGAGACTTATTGTAGGTGGCTTTGAAGGAGTTTATGAATTTGCAAAAGACTTCAGAAATGAAGGTATGTCCAGGTTTCATAACCCTGAGTTTACTCAGGTAGAATTATATGTAGCCTACAAAGACTACTACTGGATGATGGATCTTGTGGAAGAGATGGTCGAAAAAATTGCCCTGGACCTTCATGGCGCAACAGAACTACAGGTGGGTGAACATATGATTAACTTTCAGCGACCATGGAAACGCTTTACGATGTTTGAAGCCATTCAGCATTTTACAGGGCATGACATCAGCAACATGAATGAGGAAGAAATTCGCAAGGTAGCTGCAGAATTGAAAGTTCCGGTTGATTCCACCATGGGTAAAGGCAAGCTTATAGACGAAATATTTGGAAACGAATGCGAACATAAACTCATTCAGCCAACCTTTATCATGGATTATCCGGTTGAAATGTCCCCGCTTGCTAAAAAACATAGAAGTATAGAAGGACTGGTAGAGCGTTTTGAGGTTATTTGTAATGGAAAAGAAATTTGTAATTCTTTTTCAGAGTTAAACGACCCTATTGATCAAAGACAAAGATTTGAGGAGCAACTTGAATTGGGAAAAAGGGGAGACTCCGAAGCTATGGTTCTTGATGAGGATTTTTTAAGAGCGCTGGAATATGGAATGCCTCCTACTGCAGGATTAGGAATTGGTATTGATCGCCTTTCAATGATCATGACCAACTCTGCTTCTATTCAGGATGTCCTGTTTTTTCCTCAAATGAAACCTGAGAAACAACAGAAGACTGCCTCTGATGAAGATTATATAAATTTGGGCATCCCTAAAGAGTGGATTCCTGTATTGCAAAAACTAGGATTTAACAATGCCGAAGATATTAAGTCTGCTAATCCGAATAAGCTATTTAATGATCTTTGTGGGCAAAGGAAAAAAATGAAGCTTGATATTCAGGCACCTACAGCCGATCAGGTGAAGAGTTGGGTAGAATAGTTCTCCTAGAAAGACATTTTGTTAAAATTCTACCGGAATCATAACGTATTCGTAATGAGTAATGGCATTTCTTTTTCCGAATCGAAATTTCTCGCTCGTTAACTCAAAGATGGTTTCTACATCTTCAATGGTGTAGCCATCATCAATGATGATCTGAGAGCCATCAGGGGTGATTTTAAATGAAATGGGCAAGCTATGACCGTCACGAATCCATTCAGCAGTGCCGTCTTTATTTACCTTAAGTCGAAGTTTGCTGTATTTAGCATCGTTAATTACAAGCTTTCCGTTTCTATAGAATTTTTGAACTTTCCAGGTTTTATAAATATTTTCAGGATTAAAAGCTTCATCGCCGGTTTTATGATTATAGGTAAAGAACAAGGAAGCCATGATGATACTGACCACTGAAAAGCCTATTAGAATGATAAATTTTGACTTACGCATTATTAAGAATAGAATTTGACTAAATAAAGAAAAAATTGTACTATAATAAAATAAATTTTAATTTTTTTGTATGCTTCTTTTAAAACCATTGCATTGGTATGATTACGAATTAATAGACAGTGGGGGTTATAAAAAATTGGAAAAATTTGGAAATTTTTTCCTTTCCCGTCCCGAACCTCAGGCTGTATGGTCTCCTACTTTGCCTGAAAGTGAGTGGGAAAAGCTTCAGCATGCCAGCTTTCGCAAAGAAAATAATGACAAATCAGATGCCGGAGAAAGAGGAGAATGGCAACTAAAAGACTCCATGAAGCAGCAATGGTACATTCAATATCCGCTTCGGGGGCAAACATTACGGTTTAGAATGGGGCTTACCTCTTTTAAGCACGTAGGCATATTTCCTGAACAGGCATCTAATTGGGAGTATATTTATGACCGCATTAAAGAAATGCCTTTTGAAGGAGCTAAAGTTCTTAATCTTTTTGCTTATACCGGTGGAGCATCGCTGGCAGCTAAAGCCGCCGGAGCTGATGTTACCCACGTTGATTCCGTTAAGCAGGTGGTGACATGGTCCAGAGAAAATATGGAGGAAAGTAAGCTCGATAACATTCGCTGGGTTGTTGAGGATGCATTAAAATTTGTACAAAGAGAAGTAAAAAGGGGGAATACCTACCATGGAATTATATTGGATCCGCCTGCCTATGGGCGTGGACCTAAGGGTGAAAGATGGCTTATTCATGAGCACCTGCATGAAATGATTACTTTATGCAGTCAGTTATTAGACAAGAATCATCACTTTTTTATTCTGAACCTTTATTCTATAGGTTTTTCTGCCTTGGTTCAGGAAACGCTTGTGAATAGTATTTTTAAAAAAGTGGCAAACCCTGAAAAAGGGGAGCTTTACCTGGAAGACTCCTTCAAAAAGAAACTTCCCCTGGGTACATTTTACAGGTTTTATAAGTAGTATCCTTTTTTGTGTAAATTTTTATTTAAAAAACTATATTTCTTTGTATCTTCATAGGAGTTGAGTCGATCTCTGATACGGCTTAGGTCTAGTGTAAATCATAGTATAGGGTGTTCATTTATAAAAAGAGAAATGGCGCAGCAAAAGGAAGGTTTTTTTCAATATCTGGCAAGTGAGATTTTCGAAAACTTTATAGGTTTTATTGTAGGAATGGGTGTGACTAAGTTTATATCCAACTTTTTTGAAACCCGCAGCATCAGAAACCTATATGGCCTTACAGCTAAAAAGAAAGTGGTAAGTAAGTCCGAATTTGAAAATATGGAAATGGTGATTTCCATTATTATAGGATTTATTGCGCTTCTTTTGGTAAGGAGGCTTATGATGTTGTATGTTATGCCTTATGTTCCTATGCTAAGATTTCGTGCTAAAAGGAAGCTTGTTTTTTGCAAGGGCTACTTTAGAAATATACGATGAGCTTTAATTCTTTATTATTAGTGTCCGGGAAATTATTTCTGGGGAACTTGAAAAATTGTACTTTGATTTTGCTTTTTCTTTTTTTGCTTGTCCAAAAAAAGAAAGAAAAAAAAGACACCATTCCGATAGTTATCGGAAAAAGCCAAATTGCCGCCCGCTAAACCCACAAGGCTCCCCGCCGGAAAAATGCCTTAACTGTGTAGTAGTGACCAATGTTCTGCCAGAACGGCATTTTTAAAAGGCCTCCTTTCGCACTGGCCGCAATTTGTCTCCTGCCTACCGGACAGGCAGGCACGCCGGCCGTGGACACCCACCCGCTCCTGCCTTACCGATATATTCTGCTAAAGTTTCATCCACAACTTGTAAAATTTCAAGAGGACGAAATTACCAATGTGAGTAGGGGTACCTTTTCCAAATGAACTATAAATATGCATTTAAATGGAATATAGAGTTGTTTTTTATGTATTTTAAATTTTAATAGGACACTAATGATTCTTTATTACCTTATAGGAATGGATCTTGTCATCAATAAGTATTTGTATTATATACATTCCGGCAGGCCATGATTCCCCAAGATGTAGTTTCGAGCTTGCTGTGATACTTTGTGAGTACACTTCAATGCCGCTGGAGTTAAACACCCTAAGGTTGCCCGGTTTTCCGTCCGCTGCTGCCGGGGTCATTATAGTAATTTGATCATAAAATGGATTGGGAAATGGAGGTGCCAGGATGGAATTTTCTGGCATGCTGATGATCGAGCTGTGGCTTATCTCTCCATCTGTGGAAATCATTGCCAGTCTGTAATAAGGAGAGATGTTCGAATCGGTATATTGGTAGAACGTTTCGGTTTGGGGTGTGCCTTTGCCCTGAATGGTGGCGATTTCGTTAAAATATTCTCCATTTGAAGATGCTTCAATTATGAAGTGGCTATGATCAATTTCCGAACTGGTTACCCATTTTAATAAAGCAGCATTGTGTTGAGGCTGGCCTGTAAAACTTAATAGGATAAGAGGAGTTACATCACAGGGGTTGGCTGTTGGTGAGGGATTACCCCAGCTCTTTTTTGTATGATAGTTGATGTAATCTAATAAGGAATAGCATGAAGATTCGCTGGGAGGGCATAAATTATCCTGCATGATTTCCCATATGAATATACCCCCACATTGCTGGTTGCGTATATAATCAATTTTCGCACGCATGTTTGGTGATCCACTGCCGCCGTTTTCCCAATATTCTATATTGAACCAGGCATTGTTGTTGCCATTAGTACTAAATTGGGTGTAGGTATTATTGTAAAATCCGACCCCCAGGTTTAACTTGTCTTTAGGCACCGCCAACAGCTATACTTATCTCATATGGTTTGCAGTCGGCAATTTTCATGGAATCGATTTTTGTACGCATGGTTTTGAGCATGTGCTCATGGGCATTTCGTTCTACTGCTGTGCGGGGGTATTCCCAATCCAGATCCCACCCATCCAAGTTGTTAGTTTTTATAAAATTTAAAATGTTGTTGCAGAATGAATTTAATCTTCCTTCATGCGTAGCAATGTACATGAATCGGTCGTGTATATG
>JBKBXU010000159.1:0-10167 GCA_046313675.1 Cytophagaceae bacterium | reverse complement strand
AGGAGATTGTTCTCAGAGAAAACTCTTCAATTGAAGAAATCTTTGGAAAAAATGGAGAGGAATATTTCAGGACTGTTGAAAGAAATGTTCTTGAAGAAATTACTCAGAAGGATAATGTGATAGTCTCAACTGGTGGAGGCCTTCCTTGTTTTTTTGATAATATGACAATTATTAACCTTTCTGGTCAAAGTATTTTTCTGGATGTCCCTGTTGAGGATATATGCGAAAGGTTAATAGCTTCCGGTAACCAAAATCGTCCAATGACAAAAGGTAAGACCAGAGAAGAGATTCTAAGCTTTTTAAAAGGGAAGTATGAAGAACGAATTCCTTTTTATGGACAGGCAAGCATAACGATTAGAGGAAATTATATTCAGGCAAAAGATTTGTTACAGCAGTTGCCTAACGTTTAAAAAACTTATGAATTTCACCTTCTATGTTTAGATAGAACACTCCGGTGGGTAAGTCGGAAAGCTCAATAATGCTTTTCGTTCCATTCTTGATGATTTTTCCTCTGCCATTATAAACTTCGTAGTCAGCATCTCTTGACATGGTTATTTTATCTGTAACATTTACCGGAAAAAAGGTTACATAAGGCTGATTCAGGTTTCTTTTGGTGAATTTTTCAGTCTTATTATCATATTTAATTGTATACTCTCCCTGGGTAAGATCGGTTATGTCAATTTCCTCCCCTTTGCCTTTCAACAGGATATTTCCCTTTTGATCCTCAATCTGGAATTTGGTTTTCCCGGTGAAATATAGTTTAGATGCGGCAGTTTTAGGATAAACATTGACCTGTTCGTAAAAAAGTTGTTTTAGTTTCTTTTCTACGGCATAATCATCCATATCCTTTCCTATTATATACCCCTCCTCATTAATAAGAAAACCTGAAGGAATCGATTCAACACCGTACATTTGGCAAATTCGGCTATCCCATCCCTTTAAGTCACTGCCATGATTAGGCCAGACAAGTTTATCATTTTTAATGGCCCTAACCCAAGGTTCTTTTTTGGAATCAAGGGAAACACTAAAAATGTCGAAACCGAGTTTATGGAAATTATTATAGATATTAACAAGTTCAGGATTGGCTTCTCTGCACGGCATGCACCATGATGCCCAGAAATCCAGAAGAACGACTTTACCTCTTAAAGAAGATAGTCTGATCTCTTTGCCATCCGGATCTTGGATGGTAAAATCAGGAGCAAGTTCGCCCACCTTTATTTCTATCTTAACAATATGGGCGGATGCCGAAAGTGTTGAAAAGATTAAAAGGCTTAAAAATAGTAATTTTATATATGTGGTTTTTTTCACTTGATTATGCCCATTTTATGCAATATACGTAATTACACAAAAAAAAGCCATAGGATTCCAATTTTGTCTTTAAATAATTCTAAATTTTGTCTTTAAATAATTCTAAAAGAATAAGCCAAAGGAAATCATGGCGTTGGTGTTACTGTTCCTAATTGTTGCCACCGGTTGTGTGCCGTCTGCCAAACTATAAGGAGCGTAACTGCTGTTAAACCGGGTATTAATCAAGGCAAAGTCCACATAATAGTCCGGCATTCTGATTCCTGCACCTAGTGTAAAGTTGTAAACAGTGTGTCTTATATCGCTTGCGTCCGGACGATAAGGATTTCCAAGTGTCGCAAACCCTACCCTTAGTCGGTAAATATCAAAGCGTTGCTCTGCTCCAAGATTTACATTTATTGTTGGGCGATAAAGCGATTGTATGGTTAGGTTATCACCTCTCAGTTGATTGATCGTTGCCCCTGGCTCTCTGACAGTGGCAGCGGAATAGTCAACATAGGCAATATCTGCACTTATGAACCCGCTTCTTCCAAGAAAAAATGCAGCACCACCCGTAAGCCTCAACGGTGTATTTAAATTATATCTGTAAGAAGAAAGGGGAGTCTCTCCTTCAAAATTATATTGCGTCTCCTCAAACCTTGATCTTGCATAATACAAATATTGATCCGTAACAGCATACCAGGTAGGGGTTTCAAGCGTCAAGCCAAAGCGGATAATGTCAGAGGGCCTGTAGATCGTTCCTAATGTAAAATTTACTCCGGTACCTCGTGATTCAAAGTAATCGTAGACTTCAAGATCTATTAAATCTCTTGGATCGTCAAAATCATAAAGAACAGTTTCTCGGAAGGTTCTTTCTGTAATATTTCTGATTCTTGTAATTCCCATTGAGGCTCCAATATAGAATTGGTCGTTGAAATTGCCTCCGTAAGAAATATCCCACTGGAATTGTCCTCCTCGTTCTGTTATAATTTCTTCCTGCCTTGAAGGAAAACCCCTGTTCACAGGTGTATAAAAACGTCCTGAAACATCAGGAAACAATGTATTTGATAAAACAGCAAGATCAATAAGGTCTTCCGGGGGGAAAAATATATCCTGGTCAAAGTGGAACCCTTGGGAAATCTGAGCAAAATAATCCGTCATAGAGTTTCTAGGGTTCACTCCTGCTGCAGTAAACTGGTTATTAAAGTTATTTGTCCTGGTAAAGCTGATTCCGAAAGAGCCTCCCCTCCATGCACCGGGTTCTATGTCGTCTTTGACATCAGAGAAAACGACGCCAAAATTTCCTACATTTAAATTTTGCCGGTTATCCGGGGTGGTAGTATTGAGGAAATTGGTTCTACTATTGGCGAAATTCAGTCCGGGGCTGAAGCTTACCTCTGACCGGCGGTATAAGCCCAGTCCGGCAGGGTTTACATGGACAGAGCCCATGTCGCCACCCAATGCAGTGGCGGCTCCGGCCAGGCCCATATACCTGGCCGATCCACCAAAGGTTGTTCTGGAGTATTTTAGCGCTTCATGGTAGTATCCGAATGCATCCGGGTGAACCTGTTGTCCATTTGCTCCGGAGTAAGAGATAAAACAGACTGTTAATGCGCTTAAAAAAATCTTTAAAAAATTACTCATTTACGTATCTATCTTTTTAAAACCTAACGTCTCATTGGAGCTCTGCCGCCTCCTCCGCCACCGCCTCCGCCTCTGCTAGGACTCGGAGAGGAGTAGCTTGGACTGCTAGACCTGCTTGGGGCAGAGTAGCTCGGGCTTCTGCTTGGTGCAGAGTAGCTAGGGCTCCTGCTTGGTGCACTTTGTCTTGGTGCCGGGGCAGAGTAACTAGGACTTCTGCTTGGGGCACTTTGCCTGGGTGCTGGTGCAGAATAGCTCGGGCTTCTTGACGGAGCGTTCTGCCTTTGTGGTGCAGGCCTTGTTTGTGGTGCCGGCCTGCTCTGTGGAGCAGGGGCTCCCTGCCTTGGCCCTGGAGCCGGTCTTGTTTGAGGAGCAGGTCGGGCATTTGGCGCCTGACCTCTTCCTGCAGGACCGGATGGCCTTGTTGCTCCACTATAATTTTGATCCCGATTGCCTGGGGCATTGCCAGGACGCGTAGTTGCTCCACCAGAGTTTGGCCTTGTTCCCTGGCTTCGGCTGTTGTAGTTGTAATCTCTGCCGGACCTGGTATTTGGACTGCTGTATGTATCTCTGGTTCTTGCCCCATCATTATAGCGGTTGTTCTCTGCACGTCTATTAACATTCGCACCGCTATTTTGTTGCGTTCTTGTGGTACGGCCATTGGCTGTAGCACTATTTACATAAGAAGCCCTGTTGGTTCTTGGAATACCTGTTCTTTGCCTGGAGGTAGTTGCTCCACCATAATATATATTGCCGTAATTGTTAAACATGCCTCCGCCATACATTCCTCCACCATACATTCCCATTCCATACATAGGCATACCCCATCCGCCCATACCTCCCCATCCCCATCTGGGACCCCAGAAAGGATCGTAAAATCCGCCATACATTCCGCCATACCATGGGTTATACGGCATTCCCCAACCCATTCCCATGCCCATGCCCATGCCGAATCCCATTCTATAACCCATGCCAAAGCCCATGGAAAAACGAGGCCTGTACCACCAGGGATTATAAAATGGATCATGCCACGGAGTTGCCCACATTAGGGGACTCCCCATAAAAACAGTGGTTGAGCCTAAAAACGGGCTGGTAGCCATGTTAAAGCTTGGGTCATACCCATTATAGTTATTAGTAATGTAGGTATTGCCGCCATCGGTAGAATATGATTTGGACTCATAGTCGTACTCTGAATATTCCGCATTCGGATTGGTATTATCCTCATAGTATTCTGGATTTGCGGTTCTGGAGTTTGTGTTATTGCCCGCACCGGAATAATAGTTATTATTATTCTGTTGCTGTGGCTGTTGCTGTTGCCTGCTGTTATCATATCTAGCCTTTTGACGATCTCTGCTTGAGAAATACATATCATCGTACTCTGAATGTGAGGCATACGGGCTGCGGCTGCATCCAAAAATAAAAATGGGTGCCGAGATAAGAAGGATGTAGATGTTTCTGAGTTGTTTCATAGGGATATCATTTCCTTTCTGCCCTTATAGAACGAATAATTTCTTCTTTGATTATTGTACGGGCTTTACAATAATTTATAATTATAATATATCTTTGTCTTAAAGAAATACTTTTTTGTAGTAATATACAAAACTCGTACCAAATTTCAATAACGAATAAAAATGAGTAAAGGTTTACCAAAAAGAAGCGAAGATTATTCATTATGGTATAATGAATTGGTAAAGAAGGCTGATTTGGCAGAAAACTCTGCTGTCAGAGGTTGTATGGTAATTAAGCCCTATGGGTATTCTATCTGGGAAAAAATGCAGTCTGTTCTTGATAGAATGTTTAAAGAAACCGGCCATACCAATGCATATTTCCCATTGTTCATTCCCAAGTCCTATTTAAGCAGGGAAGCTAGTCATGTGGAGGGTTTTGCGAAAGAATGTGCGGTAATAACGCATTACCGGTTAAAAAATTCTGAAGATAATAAAAGTGTTATTGTTGATCCTGAGGCCAAGTTGGAGGAGGAATTAATTGTACGCCCTACCTCAGAAACAGTCATATGGAGTACGTATAAAAACTGGATTCAATCGTATAGGGATTTGCCTTTATTGGTTAATCAATGGGCTAATGTTGTCAGGTGGGAAATGCGTACCAGGCTATTTTTAAGAACAACCGAATTTCTATGGCAAGAGGGTCACACAGCTCATGCCACCAGACAGGAGGCGGTAGAAGAAACCACCAGGATGCTGGATGTTTATGCTGAGTTTGCCGAAAACTTTTTGGCCATTCCGGTTATGAAAGGTTTGAAGACAGAGAATGAAAAATTTGCCGGTGCTGAGGATACGTATTGTATTGAGGCTATGATGCAGGATGGGAAGGCGCTTCAGGCGGGGACATCTCATTTCCTGGGGCAGAACTTTGCCAAAGCATTTGATGTAAAATTTGCCACCAAAGAAGGTGGTTTGGAATATGTTTGGGGGACTTCCTGGGGGGTAAGTACTCGTCTTATGGGTGCTTTGATTATGGCGCATTCCGATGATGAAGGCTTGGTTTTGCCTCCAATGATGGCTCCTATTCAAGTTGTCATTGTACCTATTATTAAAAACCAGGATCAGTTAACCGCAATATCTGAAAAGGTAAATGGTATTAAGAAAAAATTGTTTGACTTGGGTATAACGGTTAAATTTGATGATAGGGATACGCACTCACCGGGCTTTAAATTTGCGGAGTATGAATTAAAGGGAGTTCCGGTACGCTTAGCAATGGGGCCAAGAGATCTTGAAAACAATACAGTGGAAGTTGCCCGAAGAGATACCAAAGAAAAAATGGTAGTTTCAATGGATAACATTGTCGATGTTATAAAAGATTTACTGGAAGATATTCAGAAAAATATTTACCAACGTGCCCTGAGTTTTAAAACAGAAAATACCACCAATGTTGATACGTATGAAGAATTTAAACGGATACTGGATGAAAAAGGAGGCTTTGTAATGGCGCATTGGGATGGTTCTTCAGAAACGGAGGATAGGATTAAAGAAGAAACCAAGGCTACCATTCGCTGCATTCCATTAGACCAGCCTGAAGAGGATGGCATATGTATGGTGACAGGTGAGCCTTCAAAAAGAAGAGTGGCCTTTGCCAGAGCATATTAAATTTTTTTAATTACATTGCAATACTTTTTAAACAATACATTGTTATATGACAAATTTACTTATTATTCTTATTGTCGCCATTATAGGGTTATTCATATTTCTCTATTTTGTGCCTATTAATCTTTGGATTACAGCAGTTTTTTCAAATGTTCGCGTTGGCCTTTTGCAATTGGTATTTATGCGTATAAGAAAGGTGCCGCCAAGCCTGATTGTTCAGTCCATGATTACCTCTACAAAAGCAGGTTTAAACCTTACAACCAATGATCTTGAAACACATTATCTTGCAGGAGGAAATGTTCCTCAGGTTATTAAGGCTTTAATTTCTGCTGATAAAGCAAATATTCCTCTTACATTCAAGCAGGCTGCTGCGATTGATTTGGCGGGAAGAGATGTTTTTGAAGCGGTACAGATCTCTGTAAACCCTCAGGTAATTAACACACCTAATGTAGCAGCTGTTGCTAATGATGGAATTCAGTTAATTGCCAAAGCACGGGTAACTGTACGAGCAAACATTGCTCAACTGGTTGGTGGAGCCGGTGAAGAGACCATTTTGGCAAGGGTAGGAGAAGGTATTGTTACTTCAATAGGATCTTCATCGACACATAAAGGAGTTTTGGAAAATCCGGATCGTATTTCTAAACTGGTGCTTGAAAAAGGACTTGATGCAGGCACAGCCTTTGAAATTCTTTCCATCGATATTGCAGATATTGATGTAGGAGAAAATATTGGGGCGAAGCTTCAGATTGATCAGGCAAATGCGGATCTTAAAGTAGCAGAAGCTAAAGCTGAAGAACGTCGTGCAATGGCGGTTGCAGTAGAGCAGGAAATGAAAGCAAAGGCTCAGGAAGCTCGTGCTAAGGTAATTGAAGCAGAAGCTGAAGTTCCTAAGGCTATGGCAGAAGCTTTTAGAAGCGGTAATCTAGGTATTATGGATTATCATAGATTGAAAAATGTCCAGGCCGACACTGAGATGCGAGAAACCATAGCAGGTGGAGGAAAGGAACAGAAAAAGACAGATAAATAAATAAAAAAAGCGGAGTATTTACTCCGCTTTTTTTATTTTTCAGGATACCCGTCCAGAATAAACCATTTTCCATTTATCCTTACTGACTCAATGGTAATTGTCAATCGTTTACTCCTTGCGTCTTCAAGTTCCAATTGAATAACATTTAAGACTTTACCATCCTCAAACTTTTCATCTACCAGCTCAATGGTTGACCAGTTCATGCTTTGGTCGATAGCAGTTTCAATTATGCGTTTAAAATTATTTCTGACCTTGCCTCTCAGTTCTTCGGAATCTTTGACGTTAAGGTAAACCCGCTCGTTTTTAAGTTTTTTGATCTCATTTATTTCGGCATCTCCGGGTAGAAGTCCGTGTAATAAATCAAAATCATTATATCTTAATGCATTATAAAGCCCTATGGACAGATCCTTTTGTTCCCCACCGCCTCTGTTGCTGCTAAAATATGTCTTATTCGTATACTGTGAAAATGTAAATCCCCCGGTTCCGAGGCATATAATTATCAGAGCAAATGATACCAGAATGTTTTTATTGTTTAAACTTCCCATACGCCTCCTATCTTCTCTCTTGGTTATGTTGATATAACTTTGGGGTTTTTGAAATAGTTTTGAGAATTTTTTTATTTACGGATATTCTTGCCTTTTTTGCTATTTTTGAGTTGTAATGAAAAAGTATTGAAATGTCCGTACATAATACAGAAATAAAGAGAGTAACTACACATCAGCTTCAGGAAATGAAAAATCGCCAGGAGAAGATATCAATGCTTACGGCATATGATTATTCTATGGCAAAAATTCTTGATGGTGCCGGTATCGATGTCTTGCTTGTTGGCGATTCAGCTTCTAATGTTATTGCCGGGCATGAAACAACCCTGCCCATTACCCTGGATCAAATGATTTACCACGCTTCATCAGTTATTCGGGCTGTTCATCGTGCGTTGGTGGTGGTTGATCTTCCTTTTGGTTCTTATCAGGGAAATTCTTCCGAAGCATTACGATCTGCAATTCGTATTATGAAAGAATCAGGAGCTCATGCTATTAAGCTGGAGGGTGGCCTGGAAATTAAGGAATCTGTAATCCGAATTTTAAGTGCAGGTGTTCCGGTAATGGGCCATCTTGGTTTAACTCCTCAGTCGATCTATAAATTTGGCACCTATACCGTAAGGGCACGCGAGGAAATGGAAGCTGATAAATTATTGGAAGATGCTCTTCTTTTGCAGGAACTGGGCTGCTTTTCAATCGTATTGGAAAAGATTCCGGCTCAGCTTGCAGAAAGGGTTTCTAAAGAGCTTACTATTCCAATTATCGGGATTGGAGCAGGCCCGCATGTTGATGGACAGGTGTTGGTTACCCATGATATGTTAGGGATTACCAAAGAATTTCATCCAAGGTTTCTAAGAAGGTATTCTGATTTGTATGATGTTATGACAAAATCTGTAGAGAATTATATTCAAGATGTTAAATCCCGGGATTTTCCTTCGGAGGAAGAGTCCTATTAACTAAGTCTGGTGTCTAAGGCATTTTCTGTAGTTTATGAAGACAACCACCTTATTATTGTAAATAAGAGGAGCGGTATACTTGTTCAAGGTGATAAGACGGGTGATACCCCTTTGTCTGAACATGTCAAAGAATATCTGAAAGAGAAATATAATAAGCAGGGAAATGTTTTTACTGGTGTGGTTCACCGTCTTGACAGGCCTGTGAGTGGACTTGTTTTGCTCGCCAAGACCTCCAAGGCATTGGAGCGGATGAATGCACAATTTAGGAATAAAGAGATTGAGAAGACCTATTATGCTCTCCTGGAAGATACCCCTGTGCAGCAAGTCGGGCATATCAGGAGTTGGCTCATCAAAGATCCTGTAAGAAATATTACCAGGTCTCATCATAAAGAAGTACCTAAGGGGCTCTTGTCAGAGCTAGATTATAAAGTTATTCATGTGTTGGATGGGATATGCATGGTAGAGGTAAAGCCCATCACCGGACGGCCCCATCAGATAAGAGTGCAATTAGCAGGCATTGGCTGTCCGATCATCGGCGACCTGAAGTATGGAAACAAATTAACAATGGATGATGGAAGCATTTGCTTACATGCCGGAAAACTAAAGTTTATGCATCCGGTAAAAAAGGAACTAATTGAGGTTTTTGCTGGTTTGCCCAATAATCATTTTTGGAATAAGTTCCGATTGGTTGAAGGGGACAATTTGTTTTTTGGGGACTTTAAATTTAAAGAGTAAATTTGCCTTTGGTATTAATAAAGTAGTATGAGTTTTCTTGAAAAAATGAAAATCCGTTGGGGCATTACCAGCAATTTTCAGGTTGTAGTAATCTTTTTTGTTTTTGGTGTAACCGGGTCTTTGTCTCTCAAGGTCGGACAACCAGTATTGGATTTCTTTGATATTACAAAAGATACTATGTCTCCCTGGTTATTTTGGCCATTACGGATTCTGGTTATCTTCCCTGTTTATCAGGTATTATTAATTACAATAGGAACTTTGTGTGGGCAGTTTTCGTTCTTTTGGGGAATTATTAAGAAGACTTTTGGCCGTATGATTCCTAAAGGGAAAAAGAAGGAATTAAATAAAGCATAAAAAAAAGACCCGGCAAAGGTCTTTTTTTTATGCTTGTAAGATGATCTGATGTTAGGATAATATTGCTTCAGCCAAAACTATTATTTTATTGTTCAGAACCTCTACTATACCTCCATCAACTGTATAGGTTTTTTCAGGAAGGTTTTTCTCATTTATTACAATGTTTCCTTTGCCCAATGTGCTTATAAGAGGTGCGTGATTAATTTCAACCTCAAATGAACCATTAGTTCCGGGGAAATTAGCAGATACTACCTCTCCACTGAAAACTTTATTGTCTGGTGTTATTATTTCTAAAAGCATGATATATAAAATTTAAGGTAAGACTAAAAAGTCTTACCATTTTAATTATTTTGCTTCTGCAAGAAGTTTTTCTCCTTTTGCAACCGCCTGCTCTATTGTTCCTACAAGGTTGAATGCTGCTTCAGGCAGGTTATCATGTTTTCCATCAATAATTTCATTAAAACCTCTGATGGTTTCTTTAATATCAACCAATTCGCCTTTCAATCCGGTAAACTGCTCTGCCACAT
>JBKBXU010000158.1:0-10201 GCA_046313675.1 Cytophagaceae bacterium | reverse complement strand
TGCTAATAATTTTTTAGAAGTGCCATATTAATTTTGCTAATTCTTAAATCCTGCTAATTCTGATTCCGACAATTTTGCATTTCCACTCCGGGAAAAGTCTGTACGGGCTCCTTACTTCTCTCGCTCTGTAATCCGGAGTCCAAGACTCCTGTTTATTTGCTAATCCGTAGAGCGCAAGCTAACTCTACGGATAGTGGTGTTATTTGTGGGGTATTTGTTTCCCCCTATAGTCCTCGTTTGTAACGAGGACTGATGAGAGCAGCGATTTTATCGCTTATGATCGAAAGGCCTGAACTATTCACATTGCGATATAATCGCATTACTCGCAGATCCTTGTTACAAAAAGGGATCAGTGGGTAATGTTTTTTTCAAAAAGCCAGGCCTAGTTGTGTTTCAATCTTCGGATAAAAACACCGATGATTACAAAAGGATTCTTACCTCTCCTCATGTGCCACTCTTTGGTAGTGCCTAAAAACAGATAAAGTTCTTTCTGCTAATTCTTTAATCCTGCTAATTCTGATTCCGACAATTTGACGTCTCCAATCCGGCATAAGTCTGTGCGGACTCCTTACTTCTCTCGCTCTGTAATCCGGAGTCCAAGACTCCTGGTTATTTGCTAATCCGTAGAGCGCAAGCTAACTCTACGGATAGTGGTGTTATTTGCGGGGTATTTGTTTCATCACGATTACCTAAAATTGCGTATCTTGCATATTCAAAAAAATTTTATGACGAAGAAAAGCTGCCTACTAATACTATTTTTGACCCTTCCGATCTTGTCATTTTCACAGGATATTTATACCTGGCTTACCAAACAGATTCCCAAGGAGGAGGCACATGGTTTTGCTGACCTTAAAGGCAAATACAAAGAAATATTTGTAAATCTCACTGAATCTGAAATGGATTCTCTGATAGATGCCTCGGCAAACCCATTATATGAGGAAGTTTTACAAACGTTGGTCAAGGCATTTAAGGAAGAATTTAACCAAAAGGAGCTGGAGGAGATTGCAAAATCTGAACAGGTGGGGGATCTTGAAAAATATGATGAACGTCTTAATGATGTTATCATAAAAGCAAATTCTGATCTTGCTGATGCATTTAAAAAAGCCAATAAACAGGTCGTAAGCAAACTCCGCAAACTTGATTTTGCCAAGGAGGATTTTACCAGCGACTCATGCAGTTATTTTAAAGAGGGTGAATTTCTGGTTCTAAATCAACAGGCAGAGATCAAGATTAAACGGAAGGGCAATGTTCAGGTAGAAGCATTTCAAGGCACCGAAACAAAATCTCAGGTTACCTGGACGGGCAAGTGCTCGTATAACCTACGCATTACCGATACAAATTTGAAAGATGGCGCACCTACCATTGGGTCTGTTGTTGAGGTAAAAATTATTGGCATAAAAGAAAAATCTTACTGGATAAGAGCCTACAGCCAATATTACGACGAAGAGTTTATTCTCGAATTAAAAAAAATTAAGTGATGGGGCATGGTGGAAATTTAATAGTATTTCTAGATTTATTTATGCTTTTTTCTTATTTTGAATCTTAAATCAAAATCGTACGTACTGTAGAACAGCAAAAACTAACCATTATGATGCATATGAAAAACTTATTGTTTCTGTTCCTATTGACCCTTGTCGCAAATTTTGGCTATGCCCAAAACGTTCCTGAAAAGGCCAATACGGCCGTAATTACCTTTGCTAGTGCCGAGGAAGCGGAAGATAAACTTCAAAAGGCCTTTAAAAAAATGGGCTATGATGTAAAACCTGATAAAAAGAACAAAGCATTGAGGGTTACAGACCTTAAAACGATTAAAAATAACACACGGGTCTTTTTTACCACCGAAGTTAATGGAGCAGAAGTAATTCTTACCGGAATGATTTCTGTTGCCGGGCAAGGTAATATGCCTATAGAATTCAAGGGAAAGAAAGGGACAGCGATAATGAATGCCTGGGAGGAGATGGAGAAGGTGGTAAAGGCTCTGGGAGGTACTGCCGTATTTGAGGTTAGGTAAAACATACCCCGTCTTTTTTAGGTTGTTATAATTTTTTTAAAAAAGTCTGGAACGAAAATCGTTTTAATCCGTTGTTATTGGGGCAAGCTTGTCAATGCTTCTCGGCCGTTATATGCTCATGGATCATTAGGAAATCGTATATCTGCATCATGCACATAACATTTTCTCCAAACCTATTATGAGTGAGTCCGGGCTTTGAACAAGCTTGCTTTTTTTGTGATCTCTATTCCTCAATTTGATTTCCTTCATCCTGACAAAACAATGCACTCCTTTTATTTATTATATTGCCATCATCACAAAGGGGTACTATGGAATTAGGACTATATACATTCGCCGACATGGAGCCTGAGCTTGTGTCGGGAGGAGCAAAAAAAGCGCAGCAACGGATACAGGATCTTATGGAAGAGATAAAGCTTGCGGACGATGTTGGGCTGGATGTTTTTGGCATGGGTGAGCATCACCGGCCAGACTATGCCGTCTCTGCCCCTGCTGTGATCCTGGGTGCTGCCGCTGCTCTTACCAAGAAAATTAAATTGGCTAGCGCGGTAACCGTGCTAAGCACCGACGATCCTGTGCGCGTTTTTGAAAGTTTCGCTACTGTAGACCTATTGTCAAAGGGGAGAGCTGAGATCATTGTCGGCAGAGGCTCATTTATTGAAACCTATCCTTTGTTTGGCTATGACATGAATGATTACGATGCGCTATTTTCAGAAAAACTGGATTTGTTGCTCAAAGTAAATGCGAACGAGAAGGTATCATGGGATGGCAAACTCCGTCCGTCTATAGACAATATGGGTGTATATCCAAGGCCATACCAAAATAAGTTGCCTATATGGCTGGCGGTAGGAGGTACTCCGAATTCGGCTGTTCGTGCCGCAAAAAAGGCCCTGCCAATGGCTGTTGCTATTATTGGCGGCATGCCGGAACGCTTTGTCCCTTTTGTAGACCTCTATAAAGAGACGGCGCAAAAAGAAGGGCATGAGCCTGGTAACATGCCTTTGTCTATTAATTCCATTGGCTATATTTCGGATACTTCCCAGCAAGCCTCGGATGAATTCTACCCTGCCTATTCGGCCATGATGAATAAACTTGGAAGGGAAAGAGGATGGCAGCCAATGGGGAGGCAGGATTTTGAACACCTGCGTAGTCCGAAGGGTGCTTTGGTGGTAGGTAGTCCACAACAGGTAATTGATAAGATTCTATATGAACATGAGTTGTTTGGGAATTCTCGCTTTCTGATCCAAATGAGCGTTGGCAATATGCCCCATAAACAGATTATGCGGTCCATAGAGCTTTTTGGAACAATAGTCGCACCGGAGGTAAAAAAGGCGTTAGCCGGAAAAGCATAGCCGACTAAAGGCCATCAGCTATTTCCTTGCGTAAGCGCTTTCGGACAATTTTATCAACTTCACGGTTATGGTTTTGGGTGTCTCCCTTTTTCTGATGGGCTACTACTTTTATAAAATTGATCCTATGCAATTCTGTCAAAGCGATGAGCTGCTGTACAAGGTCAACATTCTGTATAGGGGTATTTTTCCTGGTTAGGAATGCATTCTTCTTTAGCGTCTCTGCCCGCTCCGGAATATTGGTGACATATTGGCTATCAGTGAAAACCTGAATGTTGTGTGCTGCCAATCCTTGAGCTTCTATAAACTCCATGGCTTTTAACACGGCAAAAATTTCCATTCTATTATGATTGGTGTTCATGACTGCACCTTCAATAATGGCTTTTTGGTCATTGAAAAGAATGATTGCAGCCCATGCGCCAATGTTGGATTGTGGGTGACAGCTTCCGTCTGTATAAATTTCGATTGTTTGATCCAAAATTTGTCTATTGTGGAGGCGAATTAACTAAAGTTTTATGATTTTGCTGAATATGTCCGGGATTAGTATAGTGAGAGCAACTTTTAATTAAACAGCAAAAACTGTACTTTCGCCTCTCCCTGCAAAAAAACATAACCATGAGCATCTATAAACAAATAGAAAATGAAATCCGTGCGGCATCACAAATCGTGATAACATCTCACAAATCACCTGATGGCGATTCCATAGGCAGCTCACTTGGGCTTCTTCGGTTTATAGAAAAGCTTAGAAAAAATGCGATAATCTGCCATCCGGATCCTGCCCCTGAGTTTTTATTCTGGCTGGATGGGGTAAACGATATCTTAACCATGCAAGGGGACTCTGAAAAGGTAGAGGCATGCATGAAAAATGCCGATCTCATCTTTTGCCTTGACTACAATGCCAGCGACAGGCTCGGAGAAGATATGCAGCAACTCCTGGATGGTGCTTCGTGCAAAAAAATTATGATCGACCACCATCTGAATCCGGCAGACTTTGTAGATATTATAGTTTCAGAACCTACAGTTTGTTCCACAGCTCAGTTAATTTACGAACTTGTTGAACAGTCGGGAAACCGGGCCCTGCTGGATGCAGGTATTGGGACGCCCATATATCTGGGAATCCTGACCGATACCGGCTCATTCCGTTTCCCTTCCGTTCAGCCGCGTACTCATGAAGTTTTAGCTAATTTGTTGGAAGCGGGTGTTAAGCATTATCAGGTTCACGAATACCTGAACGACAACAACACCCTTGGCCGCCTTCGTTTACAAGGCTATGCCATGAGTGAAAAGATGGAAGTCATGGAGGAGTATCAGATAGTTATTATTTCTCTGACGGAGGAGGAACTGAAAAGGTTTGACTATCAGAAAGGGGATACAGACGGCCTGGTCAACATGGGGTTATCGATAAAGGGAATTAAGGCAGCGATTTTTCTTGCAGAAAAGGATGGTAAAATAAAGATGTCGTTTCGCTCGAAAGGCAGCGAAAATCCGGTTAATGTGCTTGCGGGAGAAAACTTTGAGGGCGGCGGACATGCTAATGCCTCCGGAGGAGTAAGTTTTCTATCTATGACGGAGACCCTGGCAAAGTTAAAGCAGCTAGTGCCAAAATATTTTAGAAGGGTGTAAACATATTGTATTTCTTTTAATAAATTATTTGAGTCTAAACTTACTGTTGGATTAAATTCGGCCCTTGAGGAAATTGCGTTAAGAAATTTCAATTTGTGAAGCGGCCAAAAATTTTGCTGTTTAAGCCGACGAAGGAGGTGAGTTTCAAAATTTTTAGCGGAAAAAAGTGAAATTTTAGCAAATTTACTCATAGGCCTTGATTCTTTTGCTTACTTTTCTCATCAAGGAGAAAAGTAAGGCCTGACCGGCGAGGTCAATGCTTGGGAATAAACTTTCGTTAAGAATTAAGGATGATATTTAAGAAATAGAAAAGAATTTTTCTGATCTAACTGTTGAAGTTTATGAAAGTAGAATAGTTTCACTGGAAAATAATGACAGGTAAATCAGACTTTTAATTTTTAACAATCACACGTATTTTTACTTTTTTAATTCCAAACAATAGCATACAGTGAAAACAATACTTATCACCGGCGCATCTACAGGCTTAGGATTGGCCATGGCCAATCACCTTCATTCCAGAGGGTTTAAGGTATATGGGACATCCCGTAAAATTCAGCAGGACGGACTTGGTTTCAAAGCCTTAAAAATGGATGTAACAGATAGGGCAAGTATAAAAACAGCCGTAGATCAGGTAATCAGTGAGCAGGGAAGCATTGATGTAGTTATAAACAATGCCGGATTGGGACTGGCCGGGCCTGTGGAGCACCTTACCGATGAGGATATGCTGAAGGTTTATAATACCAATGTGTTGGGCGTGCTTAAGGTATGCCAGGAGCTTATGCCTCACATGCGGAAGCAAAAGAGTGGAAAAATCATCAACATCAGCTCTATTGGATCGGAATTTGGCCTGCCTTACAGGGGTGGATATAGCTCCACAAAAGCTGCCCTCGATCGTCTGACGGAGGCCATGCGTATGGAGCTTAAGAAATTTGGGGTTCAGGCATGTGTGGTGCAGCCCGGAGGTATTCAGACGGATATTAACGCCAACAGGGTCGTAGCTCCAATACCTCAGGGCTCGCCATATAAGGAAAGTTTTGAGCGTTGTTATGACATTATTAATGCAAGCGTTTCTCAAGGGCTACCGGTGGAAGCTTTTGGCCCTGAAATAGAAAAAATCATTCAAGCTGATAAGTTAAATAGGGTTTACCGGATTGGCAAATTTAAAGAAAAGCTGTCGGTAAAAGTTAAAAGGCTTGCTAAGGACTATATTTTTGAAAACATCATCCTTAAGCATTATAAAATATAACAAAGCTACAAGCCGCATTTCCGCTTTCGTTTTTCAATAATAGCCTGGGCACCTATGATAAAATAAACACTTCAGAACGATACGGACAAACCGACCTTGAAGAACGTAAGGATGGAATAGAAAATTATCATCCCCTACAGTAACTCAAAGAACGAAAAAACGTTATTTTGTAACAAATACCGTTAAAATTTATGGATATCACCACCAAATATAAATTGATTGAAAAACTCATGCAAACCCATGATGATGCACTTTTGGATCAGGTAAAAGTCATTCTGGGTGAATCTGATAAAGATTTTTGGGAAGACTTGGACAATGAAACACAAAGCTCCATCCTCCGGGGTAAAGAACAAGCACGAAAAGGCCAGACCCGTCCGCACAGCCAGGTAATGAACGGACTCAAATCCCGATTTTTAGGATCCTAAGAAGCGGAAGTATTAATCAATCAACCAGCCCCGCACCACCTTGCCGTCCTTCGACAGGTAAAGTGGCGTTCGTGTGTTCCTCACTGCTGCTACTCTGCCCGTGCCACCGCTCAGTCGTCTTTTCATAGGCTAAATTTACGACCTGAACAGCAGAGATCCATCACCATAGCTTAAAAACCTATAGTCATTTTGCAGGGCATGGGCATAAATTTTTTTCCAATCTTCTCCAACAAAGGCGGCCACTAACATGACCAGGGTACTTTTGGGTTGATGAAAATTGGTTGCCAGCACCTTCACGATTTTCCATTCATATCCCGGAACAATCATGAGGCGTGTCCTGGTTAGAAGCACGTTTTGGTTCTGCTCTTCCAGATGTGCGAGCAATGCTTCTAATGCCTGCTTAGTGCTAAGCGAAGAGTCCAGCTCGTATGGGTCCCACTGGTCAATGGTAATTTCCTTGCTGAGATCAGCCACACCCAAATGAAGTTTTAAGCCCAACCAATACAGCGACTCAAGGGTGCGCAGCGATGTAGTGCCTACGGCTACAACCCCTTTTTCAAGGCTGTTTATAAGTTTTAGTATGAAATGCTTTTCTACCAGAATCTGTTCGGAATGCATCTCGTGTTCTCTTATATTATCTGTCTTAACGGGCTTAAACGTTCCCGCTCCTATGTGGAGGGTCAGGTATTCTAATGAAATGTTTTTTTCCCTGAGCGTATCAAAAACTTCCGGTGTAAAGTGTAGTCCTGCGGTGGGTGCAGCGACGGAACCTGCATGTTGTGCAT
The DNA here is from genome assembly GCA_046313675.1 of Cytophagaceae bacterium. Taxonomy (GTDB): domain Bacteria; phylum Bacteroidota; class Bacteroidia; order Cytophagales; family Cytophagaceae; genus JBKBXU01. The sequence continues at coordinate 2,765 of JBKBXU010000158.1, read as the reverse complement.
ATATGGTCTGGTACCGTTTTTTATCTTCTTCCTCAAGTTCTCTTTTAATATAGGGCGGAAGAGGGACCCTTCCTGCAGTTTCAAGAATTTCACCAAAACTGAGGCCTTCGGGTGTCCAGCAAAATTCCACAATGAACGCATCGGATTCTTTGCCAATAAGCTTTGCCGTTAAAATAATAAGGCTTTCCCCAAGTTTAATTTCCAATGCAATTTTTTCTTCCCTCCATTTTTTTGCGCCCCCTACGAGGCACTTCCACTGTGTACGTTCCGTCTGTTGCATGGCCTGACTTACCTCCAGGTGTTTTCCTGCCGGCTCCAGACAGAAGATCTCGATTCCGGCGCCTGTAGAGGTTTTGAAAAAAAGCCTTGCCTGTACAACACGGGCATTGTTAAATACCAGCAGGGAGTCTGCCGGAAGGAACTGATCAATCTGATGATAAACGGCATCGCGGATACTTCCGTTTTTATAAACTAATAACTTTGACGAATCTCGTTTCTCCAAAGGAAAAGCGGCGATTCGATCGCTTGGTAGATCGTAATTAAATTGGTTAACAGGGAAGTTCAGGTTTCTCTTTACGGGCATAATGCAAAGTTAGATCATGCCGGCCTTCAAATGCAATGGGGAAGCGTAGAAATATAGTGTTTTTTAGTGATACCCTGTAAAACCAAATTTCATAGGGAGTTAATTGATAATTTTGCTAATTTAGAAGGTCAATTATCAGCTCTTTATGAAACGCGTCTTTTTAATTCTCCTTTTATTCAGCTTTGCCCTGGAATCGGAAGCCAACTATTTTTTATTGAAAGATCCTGCAGACAAGGTTTTGATTTACCATTCCAGGTCAAAACAGGAGTATGTATATTATTTGGATAGTACGGTATTTATTAAGGGCCATGCGTATATCCAGGGTGTCCACATAGTAGGATCTAAGTCAGAAAAGTCCTTTTATAGAATTTTAAAATCTAACATTGTAAAATACGACAGGCTTTTGCGAAGAGAAATCATAGTTATGCCGGAACAGCCTAAACTTGGGAATACCTGGTATAGGGCGGATAAAGGATGGAAGTGTACCGTAACAGACATGAACTCCAATGCCCTGGATGAGAAATATGAGGGTCTGATGGAAGTCGAAGTATTAAATGAGGAAACCAATACCATACAATATTTTTATTATGCTAAAGACATTGGTTTGGTAGGAGTAAAATCTGAGAAAAATGTCGTTTCATCCCTTTTTAAAATTTACAATGGTTCAGGGTGCAGTACCCCAGATAGCACTTCGGCGATTGACTCTACAGCTAATGATAAGATGGCAAGTTACCCCGGTGGCATCGAGGCGTTTTCCAAGTATGTAGCATCCAATGTCTCCTTTACCAGAAATGCCATATTAAAAGGAGTGGAGGGCATGGTTTTTGTTCGTTTTACGGTTTGTTCTGACGGGAAAGTTTCTAATGTTCAGGTGGTAAAAGGCATAGATCCGGAACTTGATGAACAAGCAGCTCTGGCTGTAAAAGCTTCTCCGGATTGGATTCCAGGCATGAAGGGAAATCAGGCAATAAATATACCTCTTCAAATTCCTATACGTTTCTCTTTGCCTGAGGCAGATACGAATCAGAGCAAGGGGAAGAAGAGTCGCAGGTAAATTTTTATAAACACTCAGGAACATAAAACCCCAAGGATGAAAAAAATATTAAGCACCGTAGTATTAGCTCTGATGTTCTTAGGATTTGAGAGGACATATGCGTTCAACCATGTAAAGACCGTGATAAGTAATCAGGATTTCACGGTTATGGCACAATTTCCCGGCGGTAAAGATTCCTTGCAGGCCTACCTGGACAAAAATCTTGGTGAGGCAATTAAAATTGCCAAATCAAAACTGGTGCATGGGCAGGTATTGGTAAAATTTACCGTTGATACTGCGGGTGTTATTTCAAATCCGGTGGTTATGAAAGGTATTGATCCGGAAGTTCATGACGCAGTGATCAGGATGATAAAAAACATGCCTCTGTGGGATCCCTGCATAATTAAAGGCAGAAAAGTTGTCTCATCCGTAGTGCTACCAATTACCTTCAATTACCCGGAATGACCTTAGGGAGTAGACAAGGTCTTGTAAGTATATCCGGAACCCTAAGTAGGTAAAAGGTCTGAAATTTCCGTTCCAAATCAGCCTTTTTATAAGTTAATTCCCCAAACATATTTTATTTCTGATGGTTGGAAATATAAACCAACCATGATTGCTTATGTCTGCCACTAAAGAAGAAATGATAGAAATACACCTCAAAGGAAGAGGTATTATGGATTTTAAAGTGATCAATGCCATGAGACTTGTGGATCGAACACTTTTTGTTCCTGAAAACTTAAAAGAGTACGCTTATGAAGATCAGCCTTTGCCTATAGGAAAGGAGCAAACCATAAGTCAGCCCTACATAGTAGCTTATATGGCTCAGGAGTTAAGGCTTGGTTCAGAGGACAAGGTTTTGGAAATAGGTACGGGTTGTGGGTACAATGCAGCAGTACTTTCACAAATAGTGTCTCATGTATGCAGTATAGAAATTGATGAAGAGCTGGCCGAGAATGCTAAAGAAAACCTACAAAAGGCCGGAATACAAAATGTCACTACCCGATGTGGTGATGGTTACCTGGGATGGAAGGAGGAAGCACCTTTTGACGTAATTATCCTTACTGCAGCACCCCACAAAATTCCGGAACCGCTAAAAAATCAATTAAAGATTGGAGGAAAATTATTGGCCCCTGTAGGAGGAAACATTCA
>JBKBXU010000157.1:453-10234 GCA_046313675.1 Cytophagaceae bacterium | reverse complement strand
CTATAATATGGAGCAATGTGCAGGCTGGTACATATTCCGTAACTGCAAAAGCGACAGATAATGATGGAGCTTCTACCATCTCCACAGCAAGAAATATAGTTGTTAATACGCAGGTACTCCCTGACCTTATTGTAACAGATATTAGTTGGTCACCTTCCAATCCACGGGTTGGAGATTTGGTGAGGTTTTCGGTTACTATAAAAAATATCGGAAATGGCCCCACTCCTGAGGGTGTAGTGTCAGGTGTAGGTTTGGCCGTTAATGATTCACCCATTACTTGGGCGTCTTATAGGGGTGTTATAGCTCCGGGAAGCAGTGAAACGATTACTGCCCGGGCAGATTGGATTGCTATTGCCGGTACAAATTCTGTGCGTGCACATGTTGATGATGTGAACAGAATGGAAGAATCTGATAAAACGAACAATATTCTGGTGTCAAACATAATTGTTGCAGAGAACCTGCCACCAACTGTTTCCATTACTTCTCCATCCAATAATGCAGAATTTACAGAAGGAGGAAGTATCAACCTTTCAGCTTCCGCCAATGATGCGGATGGAAGTGTCGTGAACGTGGAATTTTATGCAAATTCTATTAAAGTCGGTGAGAAATCCTCTGCGCCATATACAATCTCATGGACAAATGTTGCCGTTGGCACCTATACAATATCAGCCAGGGCTACGGATAATGATGGTGCAGTAACTACATCGGATGTTATTACGGTTATTGTAAACCCGGCCATTATCAGAGAACCTTATGGAGGGGCTCCATGGCCTATTCCTGGAAAAGTTGAGGCTGAAGATTATGATGAGGGTGCAAATGGGGTTTCCTATTTTGACAGATCTTCCGGAAATAGCGGTAGGGCTTATAGAAATGATGATGTAGATATACAAACAACCAGCGATGTAGGTGGTGGGTATAATGTAGGATGGATTGAAACAGGAGAATGGTTGGAGTACACGGTTGAAGTAAGCAAGGATGGAAAGTATGATTTTAATTTCCGGGTTTCCAGCCCTAATAATTCCAGGTCATTCAGGGTGCTTATGAATGAAAAAGTACTAATCAATTCTGTTTCTGTTCCTAATACTGGCGGCTGGCAGACATGGACTACTGTTTCAGTAAAGGATGTCGCCTTACAAGCAGGCGTTCAGGTAATGAGAATTGAAATGTTGGGTACAGGTTTTAATCTGAATTTTGTGGATGTAAAACCTTCTGTGTTACCGTGTGTAACACGAGACATACCTTTGGCAGCAGATTGGGTGATACGTAATGATTGGGCAAATCAGAATTCAGGTTCTGTATTAACTAATACCAATGATGCGATGAGGTTTACACAAAGACAGTGGGGCAAAGATATGGCCTGGTTAATTGAAACAGGGAAGACAGTAAGAATGGAAGCAGGCAAAACCTATACTATAAGTTTTGACTTTATGGACGATGCAGTTACAAAAGTTGTGTCTTTGGAGGCAGCTTTAGTATCGGGCGAAACATGGAGCGGACCTATACTTGTGCAACCAGCCGTAGTCATGCCTTCTGGTACAAGTGCTGACAGGTTTACAACAAAATCGGTTACCATTACTGCTACTCAAACCGGAGAATTTCATTTGGCCATTAAGCAAGCCTGGTCTGAGCAAGTACATTTGGAGGTAAATAATTTTATAAAAAATGTTAGTTTCTGTGAAGGCACTGTTACGCAGAAGAGTTTGGCAGTAAGTACAGTTGAACACAAAAGCTATCCAAATCCGTTTATGGAAGAGGCTACGGTAGTTGTAGAATACCATGAGCAGCTTCCTATGAACATGCGTGTTACGGATATATCCGGAAGATTAGTGTATGAAGGAAATCATCATGCAACCAATGAGTTGATCCGCTTAGGCCAGAATTGGCCCGTTGGGATCTACATCGTTCAGGCATCATTTGAAGATAAAGTTGTAAGCTTCAAGTTGATCAAAAAATAATAGTTTAATATCCTAAGTCAAGCCGGATTTCCTCTTTTGAGGGAGTCCGGTTTTCGTGTTTATGTAAAACGTAGATTCTCGCCGGAAAAAAAATAAAAATACATCGGAACGCTTGTATTAAATCAATAAGTTCTTTAATTTTTTAAGGAAATTTGATTATGTGTAATTATATACAAAACTGTTTGTTTCTCCTTTTTCTAATCTCTTGCAAGGGGGTGTTGGCGGGCAGTTACCATGTTTCTACCTCCGGTAGTGATTCGCAAGAGGCAGATGGCTTGTCTCCGGAAACGGCATGGGCCTCCCTGTATTATGCCGCAGATCGAATAAAAGATGTACAAGGAAACCATACGATTTTTTTAGAAGCCGGTGTTTTCGTAGAGAACTTGCCAATTAAGCTTAACAATAGAATTAGTGTTATAGGCAGGGGAACCGATAAAACCATAATTGAATCCAATCTAAATGATTTCTTAATTAATATGGAAAACAGTTATGGATGTTTTGATGGCAGCGAAGAATGTACTCCTAAATGGGTTAAAGAAATTGAAGGAAATGGCGATCAGGTAATAAAACATATACGTTTTGTACACCAAAGCAAAACTCCTCTTTCTGCTGGAATTATTTTAAAATCAAGGCATAATGTGACTTTTGATAGCCTGGAGTTCAGAAACTTTCATGCTTCTGCTTTGGGGATTAGTGCTGTAACAAATTATAATTTCAATGCTATGCCTTCTTATTTCTTATCAGGCATTCGCATTTCCAACCTAGTTTTTGAAAACTGTGGAGGAAAAATTGAAGAAAGAATCAGCGGAGCAATAAGTCTGGCTCATCTGGATGGTGCAGAAGTCCGGAATATAAAAATTTTTCATGCCCAAAACGCAGAAGAAAACATATCCGCAGGATTCAAAGCCGGAATGGAAGGGTGGATTAAGAATACCTCCATTCAAGATATAGATGTACAATTAGTATTAAGGGAAACAGGGCCGACCTATGCTTTTGAGCTACGAAATGTATTAGAAAACAACATCATTAACAACCTGCGTACAAATGGTTCTATATTAATTTCCAATTCCTTCCTTGCCAATTCTATAAGTTCCGACAACAACCTTACCATCTCAAACTCCACGTTTATTTCCGATAATAGACGCAAGTATTTTTACATTGGAGTCCAATGCTCCGGACTGAAACTTAAAGGAAATTATTTTTTCGGATCAGGTGGAGCAGATATCACACTTATTCGCACATTGTCAGGCGAAGATTTTGTGAAGAAGAACATCCATATTGAGGAAAATGTCTTTGAAAGCCTGGAATGTGAAACTGGCAGAAGCCGGATTTTTTATGTTCAACATACCAGTTCAAGTAATATCAAAATTTTGAATAATACCGTTGTACGCAAATTGGGATTTATAAATATAGATTCTGAACCAGGAGAAACCACCTCTGGTGTGAAGGTTTACAATAATTTATTCGTGGAATGTTGTGACGATCTTTACGTCAACAGCTCTGAAGGGGAGGTTGAGGGTTGGCAAATAGGCCATAATTTCTACGATAACTGCACAGGTGAATTGCACTCGGTGGTAAATAAAAATAATACTGCTAATGGGCTTTATTTTGAGAATAATCAAACTGCATCTGTAACCCATAATGCCTCACAACTTATACTTGCCGGGGCCAAACCCGATTATTACCGACCCAGGTGCAATAGTGTGGTTTTGCAGGCAGGTAAAGATGTAAGTTTGCCTTATGAAGGGCAAAAACCTGCCATTGGGGCTTTTGATGAAAACTGTACCTATCCTATGCTGGTTACAATCTTTTCAGGGAAGCTTCAATCCGATGGTACAGGGTATTTATATTGGAGTGTCAAAAATGAGCGACATGTAAAAAAATACCTGCTTAAGAGATCTTATGATGGAGAAAACTTCTCTACAATTGCTGAACTTGAAGCGCAAAGGTTTACAGGATTGGAGAATGAATATGAGTTTTTAGATGAGGGCCTGAAGAAAAAGAATTACTACCGACTTATTCAGCAAATGGAAAATGGAGAAGAGCAAATCTATGATCGGGTCAGTATAGAAATTCCTGTTTTCGGAATGTCGTATATTTATCCGATACCTGCTGTGGATGAAATTCGATTTACAATTACTTCAGATAAAGAAACCCCGGTCAAAATAAACCTACTTGATGTCCTTGGCCGCAGACATTTTTACTCCCGTGATTTTGTGTCTATTGGTGCAAATGAGTTTGTGCTAAACATTTCATCCATTGCAAATGGCTTATACTTTGTGCAGGTGATTGACGAAACATCTAAGTCTTATATTTCAAAACAGGTAATTGTTAATCGTTAAATTATCTTTTGGTTGTTTAAAAAAAAGCGGTTGAGCTAAAGGCCCAACCGCTTACTAAGCTGCTTATATTATTTAAATTATAATTTCTGAATTCTGGTTGTCTCTACCCTTCCGCTGGTATATACAATAGTTACAGCATATAAGCCAATTGTGAAGTTTTGACCATAAGTAATGCTCTCTCCTGCTGCCATGTTGCCGTGGTTGTACACAACATTACCATTGATATTGGTTACCCTTACAGAATGCACGGCTTCCGGTACGGTAAGCGTAAATGATTCTTGAGAAGGATTTGGCCCTACCACAGCTGCTTCTATGTGAGCACTTGCTGCCATTGTTTGTTCCAGGCAAGTTGCAATTGGCTTACAGTAAGAAGCATACCAAGGTGAGATATTGTAGGATACGCCCACGCAAATATCAGCATTTGTAAAATATTGCCCTGTCTCTACATTTACTCTGAAAGGAGAACCCGAAACCTGTGTTACGCTCTGGCTATATCCATTCATCCACCAGGTGTAAGAAGTCGCACCTGCTCTTAAGGCAGGGTTTAATTCAAAAGCAATGCTGGAGTTTATATTTCCGCAATCCGGGCCTAATATATCTCCTACCGGAACAGGATCAACTACCACAGGGTTAACGATCACGGTTCTGGCCGCTGAAGTAGTTGTTGCTCCGCTGTTGTCTGTCGCCCTGGCAGTGATGGTGTAAGTGCCGGCAGCAACATTGTTCCATGTAAAGCTGTAAGGGGCAGTAGCATCTGTACCAAGCAAGGTATTGCCATTAAAGAATGCCACACTGCTCACTGAACCATCAGCGTCGGAAGCCGTAGCCGTCAGGGTAATGATGGCCGGTGCTGTAAAAGTAGCGTTGTTAGCCGGCCCTGTTAAGCTTACTGTCGGTGGTTGATTAACAGGTAAGGGGTTAACTGTAACCACAAAGGTATTAGTACTGCTGCATCCACCTGCATTGGTAAAAGTAGCTATATAATTTCCTGCTTGAGTGGTTTGGATACTACTCAGTGTAATTTCACGCGTTGTGGCGCTGTAATTACCAGGACCGCTCCATGACCATGATCCACCCGTTGTAGGTTGAGGTCCGAACCTTACAGAGCCTCCTGCATTTAAAGAAGCTGTAGATGTCTGAACCCATGTTCCACCATTGATCTGAACATAAGGAACAATTGCAGTAGGTGTGCAAGCTGCATTCACAACTATTGTTCTAGGAGCTGAATTTGTAACTGCTCCATTATTATCTGTAGCTCTTGCTGAAATAGTATAAGTACCGGCAGCCACATTGTTCCATGTGAAGCTATAAGGTGCAGTAACATCTGTACCAAGCAGGGTATTCCCATTGTAGAAAGCCACACTGCTTACTGTACCGTCCGCATCAGATGCTGTAGCAGTAATGGTGATACTTGCCGGTGCTGTAAACGTTGCATTGTTTGCAGGAGCCGTTAAACTTACTGTGGGTGCCTGATTAATTGTTACCACAAATGTATTGCTGCTGGTGCATCCACCTGCATTGGTATAAGTGGCAACATAATTGCCTGCGTGATTTGCCTGGATATTATTCAGAGTAATTTCACGGGTTGTAGCACTGTAGTTGTTGGGACCGCTCCATGACCATGAGCCACCTGTGGTTGGCTGAGGGCCAAATCTTACAGAACCCCCGGCATTTAGATTTGCCGTTGAAGCCTGCGCCCAAACTCCTCCATTGATTTGTGTATAAGGAACAATTGCTGTTGGTGTGCAAGCTTCTCCGCAACCGCTCACATTAGGTTGGGCTGCCATATAGGATTTAAGCCAGGTCATGGAAGGGCGATCTGTCCCATCGCTCCTTAACAAGCCAGTGGTTGCCTGCCATGTTTGTCCTTCTACGTATCCCCACAGTGTAATGCCTGCTACAGCCGGGTGTTCCCAGAAAACCGGAAATAATCTTGCATACCTGTCTCTCTGAGTAGCATCGTCCCCGGTAATATCCAGCTCTGTAACATAAATTGGTATGCCTCCGGTAGCCATCAGGTCTAGACTTGCCCTCAATTGTGCAGCAGATAAATTATTGATGTTAAAATGGTGTGCCTGTGTACCGAATCCATCAATCAGGTTACGCTCTTTAAGCACCCTGACAATGTCGAGCATTTCTCTGATAGCGCTATGGTCATTTTCCAAGCCGTAATCATTTAAAACCAATTTTGAATTAGGAAAATATTTTCTGGCAGTCTGAAAACACCATACGATCCAGTCATAACCTGATTCTCCAGCACCACCCAGTGCGTTTCTGAAGTATGGGGTTCCTGAGGCATGAGTTCGAAGAGCTTCGTTAACCACATCTATTTGATCAATTCCGTCCGGATACCTTTCAGAGACCAGTCTTATAAATTCTTCCAGCTCATGTCTGAACTCGGCAGGGCTTAGAGAAGTAACCCAGCTAGGATATTGCGATCCCCAGGCAAAAGCATGCCATCTGAAGGGCAGTCCATGCTCTTTAGCGTGGTTATAAGCCCTGTCGGCAACCGTCCAGTTCATCTGGTTTCTAACACCCTCTATAGACCCCCATTTACAACCATTTTCTGCAGTTACCGAATTCCAATAATTGTTAAAGTCGCTGCGAACATTGTTGGCAATTATGTTACCCAAATATTTCTCTTTGCAATGCGCCAATCCAATAGCCGGTCTTGGGTCAGGATTTTGAGTGGAGCCTGTAAATCTTACAGAATTTACCCTAAAAACATTAGCCGGCCCTACAAATCTTAAGTAAAGATCATGCTGTCCTGAAACAGATACGTTGGCAGTATAATTTCTAAAAACATTGCTGCCTCCGGATGATGTAATAGGGATGGAAGCGATTCTTCTTCCTGCACTTCCGATGTTGTCAATCCACACTTCCAACGTGCCGTTTGAATTGGCCGAAGCTGCGTTTACTTCTAATGTGCTTGCAGTTCTTCCTTCACTTTCCATCGTAACACCGGCAAGCATACACCAGCCATTGGTTGCCGTGTTGGTAACAACTTGCCCTGTGCCGCCACTTACAATATTGGTGTTGTTGAAATTATTGTATGCTGCTGCGGATATCGCATCAAAACCATGCTGATAAGAAAACAAATCAAAGTCTGCTGCACGAGCTGTAGCATAAAGTCCTACCGAAGTGCCTACCCATGCATTATCATTGGTTTGTTGCCTATCAAGGGTTGAAATGTTGACAGGATTTCCAATTCTGGTCCAGCTTACACCATCGGCACTGTAAAACCCTGAGATATTATGTAAATTTCGCTCAATTTTTAGCCATACGGTATTACCGATGGTGTTATTAACCTCTGTGACAACACCATCAAACGCTAAACCTATTTTTTTTCCATTGTTGTAGCCACTATAAAGAGTAGCATGCAAAAGATCTTCACCATTCATCATACGCAATCCTGCCTGCTGACCATTTGTTATGGCATTAATCTCTACTTTAGTTACCAGGGAGTATTGCTTAGCCGGATCTCTTTGTAAAATATGCGTAGTTCCGCTCCCAGGGCTTAACCTAAGGTAACCTGGACGAGCTGCAAGAGAAGCTCTTTGCACATTGGAAGTATTGTGGAAATGCCAGTGCGGGTTACGAATTGTTGAGTTAAAGCTATCAGATTTTACATATTTATAATTTTTCCCATTACTTGGAAGATTTGGCGCTGTTAATGGAGAACCGGTGGGGTTATTTGCATAAGGTACGCCATTTGCATCCCAAAACACCTGAAATAACATGCTTTGACGGCCTTGACCTTCCCATCCATTGTTGTGATAAGAGTGCCCCATGCACCACCATGTGCCATCAGAAATTTGAATAGGAGCTGTAATGTGGTTCGGGCCTGTAAAGCCACCGGAAGCTGTTCCACGAAAGAAGTCGCCATGAATTGTCCAGCTTGATTCATTCGCAGTTAAGGTTGGACTGCTCAACACATATTGCCCACCATATACATGACCGGCGACAAAATAATAATAACGGCCATTCCTTTTGACCATTTTTGGACCCTCGGCCCAACTGAAACGACGATCCCGGTTTACCCAGTCCATATTAAGTACCGGCCCGGTTAGCTGCCCGTCTGTACCTAGTTCTTGAATTCGGTTTAAATCAGGCCCGTTTTTCATGAGTAAATATGCACGGCCATCATCATCAACAAATACGGCATTATCATAACCAATAGATCCTCTTACTAAGGTAGGTGTCGACCATGGCCCTCTCGGGTCAGTCGCGTTAGAGAAATACTGGCCTTTGCCATGAATGAAAAAGTAAGCCCAATATTTATTGTCAAAATAGGCCAACGCACCTTGCCATGTTCCTGCTTTTGGACTGTCTTCTCCTACCAAACCACTCCATGAAGGAGAAACAACATTGGAAATAACTTCCCAATGCACAAGGTCTGTTGAATGTAAGATGGGCAAATTGGGTGCCCAGTGAAAACTTGACCCGGCGGTATAAAAGTCATTGCCGACTTTTAACAAGGTCTGATCCGGATGACTTCCCGGGAGTATGGGATTGGTGTAAGTGCTCACTCCGTCCCGGTTGCTTTGACCATGAGACAAGGTTGCAGTTGACATCAGGATAAAGAGCAAGCTGGAGAAAATCCAAAGCCTCGCTTTAAATAATTGCAGGTGCGTGTCCCACATTAAGTAAAAATTTCTCATCTAATCTGTTTGGTTTTTTTGTTTATTGATGTTTCCGAAAAGTGTAATAGGCTACGGGTAAGTCAATAAAAGGTCATCACCAAACAAAAATTATTTTTGAAGTGCGATGGAAAATTCAATGGTATTGCTGGGAAGAGGGATGCCATGGTGGTGAAAACTGTACGTAGCCATGAACATAAAATTTTGATTCAATACCTTTATGCGATCCACTCCGGCATTGACAGAGGTTTTACGAAGAGAAAAATTATTTACTCCCAGGAGTACATTTTTTGCCAGATGAGATAACAGGCCAAATGAATAATTATACCTGTTGTCATCTGAATATTGGATTACAGCAAACGTTGTCAGTTGAAATTGATCATCGATATTTAACCTTCTGAACAAACTCAGGTTGTATAACCTGTCCAGCCGGAATGATTGGTTGACCGGCATAAGCTCCGGCGTAAAAATTTGCTGGATGGCAATTCCAATAGTCGTATTTGGCCTTAAGTATTGAAGTCCTACCGAACCATCCGGACCAAAGTCTGATCCTCCTGTACCTCCTTGTGTTGTACTAAATGAATAATTAATAAATCCTAATGAAACACCCGCTGATACGGACGATTTTTTGCTGAGTTGCGTGTACCAGGCATACCTGCCCATCAGCCGGCTTTTATGTATATAGTCTCCAAATTTCGAATTATATGCTTGAAGCCCTATGAAGTGGTATCTACTTTGCCCCGGAGTCCCGATTCTTTTGTCCGCATCAAAATAGAAGCGTTTAACATTTTGCAGAACACCTAATTCATTTAGATTATTTGCCAGAATTCTGTAAGAAAAAGAA
>JBKBXU010000157.1:0-443 GCA_046313675.1 Cytophagaceae bacterium | reverse complement strand
AAACTCTTCAAAAACGGTAGCTCCAATCTGGCCATGACAGACAATGCTATTGCCTGTAAGTGCAAGAAAGGCCCAAAGACCCCATCTTAATCTGTAGCCAAAATTTGAGACAAATGCCATTTACAAATCTTATTAAAATAGTTCAAATTTTAATTTGTTTTTTACAAAAAATTTTAAATTTACTCTGAAGTGATGACTTTTATTGGTCAATTGCGTAGCTTATAATGAATGAAAGACAAGTCGAAATTAGTAATTCAAAGCATCAGGAGTGGTAAAAATAGTGATGCCTTAAACTATCTTTACAAAGATCCGCTGAGAAAAATCCGGAAATTTATATTAAACAATTCGGGGACTTTGGATGATGCCGATGATGTTTTTCAGGATGCAGTTGTTGTATTGTTTCATTATGTAAAAACCGGTAAGTATAAGGAGGATTTTGATTT
>JBKBXU010000156.1:0-10243 GCA_046313675.1 Cytophagaceae bacterium | reverse complement strand
ATTCCAGAAAAATTATAAGGGAAATGATTTAAAATTTCTTAATATTTCCTTAGCAACTTTTAAAGAAGAAAAACCTGAATTAGACGAAAAAGGTAAAGAGATTAAAGTTGATAAAACCGAACTGTTAAGACTTATTGAAACAAGTATATTAGAACAGATTTTTTACCATGAAGAAGACAACAAAATTCCTGATTCAAGATTCAAAAAAATAAAAAGTTATAGTCCAAAAAAGTTATTCATACTTTCATTAGTATACTTGTTTTTTCTATTAGCTATCTATAATTATTTCAATCCGTACTTTATTCAAAATATTTTTAAAGATATTGTGATCAACCAAACGGTAAGTGATATAATCCATTATAGCGGGATTTTCATTATAGGATTAGGTATATTCTTCATAATATTAAAGTCAGTTAGGATTATTAGTGCTGTTACAATTAATAAGCTTAAAATACAAAATGCTGAAATCGGTGTTGGTGAAAATTTGAATAAGTCTATTCTGAATCATCACATAGATGAAATTCTTTATTTCTTTTCAATAAGACCCTATAATGTTGTTATAATTGAAGATTTAGATAGATTTCGAGAAACTGAAATCTTTACCAAACTAAGAGAGGTTAACTTGCTTCTCAATAATTCGGAAAAAACAAAACGTAAAGAGATTGTTTTTGTTTACGCTGTGCGTGATGATATGTTTACCGATAAAGACCGAACAAAGTTCTTTGATTTTATTATTCCTGTAATTCCTGTAATAAATTCATCTAATTCGAGCGAAATACTTCTGAAAAAGAAAAACCAGTTTCAGTATAAACTGAGTGATAATTTAATTGAAGATATATCCTTTTTCATAGATGATATGCGTTTGCTTCATAACATCTCTAACGAATTTTATTTGTATATTAAAAAGCTAAATGAAACTCTAAATCAAGACAAGCTCTTCGCTATAATTACCTATAAAAACATTTACCCTAATGATTTTATGAAGTTGAGTTATAATGAAGGAGATCTCTATACCATTTTTAATTCAAAAGCCATTTTTATAAAAAACTTAGTTAGTGATATTGATAGTGAAATAGAACAATATAAGGATAAAATTAAGGAATATGAAGGCTTATTTATAAATAATATAAAGGATTTTAGACTGCTTTATATCATTAGAGTAATTGAATCCCTACCTGGTTTTAAATCCTTTAATATAAATAATGAGGTTCTATCGGTTGACGAGATAACCGAAGACAATAACTTTGAATATTTAAAGACTAATAATTATGCATACAACCAAGTAACATTTGACTATGGTAGGCAAAATACTCAAAAACAAAACTTGACGACGAAATTTGCTGAAATCGAAAAAATAGTTGATCAATCTAAATCCTATTCTGCAAAAGAAAAAGAGATTAAGGATATTAAGAATGGAAAAATTATCTCTTTAAAAAATAAAATTCAAGAATTAGAAAAGCAAAAACAAAAAACTAGAATTTCTAAAATAGCCGAATTATTGAGATCTGATCAATTACCTGAAATAGAATTAAGTGAAAATCTCAATAAAAACCTTATAACCATCCTATTACGAAATGGCTATATAGCGGAAGATTATATAGACTACATATCTCTTTTCCATGAAGAAAGCATAACCAGATCTGACTATCAATTCCATATCAGTATCAAGAACGCAATAAAGCAACCGTTTGATTATAAGTTGTATAAAATTGAAAAATTACTTTTAAAGATCAATCCGCTAGATTTTCAAACAGAATACATATTGAATTATGACATTTTAGATTACTTGCTTTCTCATTATGATAAATATGATTCCAAGTTAGAATCCATTTTTAATAAATTGAAAGACGAATCAAAAATATCCATTGAGTTCATTAAGGGATATTTTGAAATATCGCAAAAGTTAGAAGATTTTATAAAAATACTTTGCGACAAGTGGAGTAATATATGGGGATTTATAGAATTCAATCCTTATTTCTCGAAAGATTTTAAAAATGCCATTTTTAAAAGTATTATTGAGTATGGAGATATAAAAGCTATCGTTGAAATTTCAAAACAATCTTCTTTTACAAAGCCTATTCTCTCTGATCCATTATTTTTAAATATTACCGAGAACCATGATAAACTTAAAAAAGTAATTGAAGAACTAAAAATAAGCTTTAGCAAAATTGATTTTGAAAATTCTTCTGATGAAATGCTATCTTTCATCTATAAGGGTAACTATTATCAATTAAATATTGAAATGGTTGCTTCGGTAATTAAAAAGTTCGGAGAATTTAACCAAGTAGAATTTGATAACTCAAACTACTTTGCAATTAAGACGTCAAAAGCAGACCAATTAATTCAATATGTTGATGCCAATATTGATAATTATATTGAAAACGTGTATTTAAAAGTATATACTAATGTAAATGAGAAAGAGGAACATCTTATTTCGCTGCTCAACCATGAAAATATAGAAATTGATAATAAAGAATCTATTATTTCACAAATAGAAACCAAGATAACAAAGCTCTCAACCATTAACAATTCTGAATTGTATCCTATTCTGTTTGAAAACAATAAATTAATTCCTTCTTGGGAAAATTTACTTCACGATTATAATAACCAAATAATTGAAGAAGAAGAAAAAGAAGAAAAAACTGAATCAGAAATCACGGAATCGAGTATTGGATTTATCAATATATTTCAAAATGCAGAAGAATTGGCCAAGGTTAAAATTCCTAAAGAGGTAAATTCTAAAAATGTTTATGGCAAATTTTGGAAAAAGCTACTCCAAAAGGATGAGATAGAAGATCAAGCTTACGATTTAATTACTAAATCTAGTCCTTGGTGTTATAGTGATTTAAGCTTTGAAGAAATATCTGACAACAAAATTAAGTCTCTTATTAAGAGTAATTGTATAAATCCTAATATTGAGAGTTTTAATTCATTAAAAGAAAATTCTGAAGGATTAAATATCTATTTACTCGAGAAAAGAAAAAGCGATTATTTCAAAATTTTAGATCAGCTAACGTTTGACAGCGATGATTTAAAATTGATCTTAAAATCTTCTAATTTAACCAATTCTGAAAAATTGAAAATATTAAATAATTGTTCTGAAGAAACAATTATCACGAATAGCAATTTAAAACTACTAAGTTCAATCCTTCTAGCGGATAATTCCTTTTTTGTTAATGACAATGTTTTGAACTCGATTCTTATGAGTAACCAAGTTCCCATACAAGAGCGATTAAGGATATTTATTAAAAATTCAAATAAATATGACCTATCTTTTATCGAATCGTTCTTAACAAACTTAGAGGGAAATTATGCTTGGATTACTGATACAAGCTCAAAAGCGAAAATCCCTCGAGACCATGACAATTGGCAATTATTAACTGTTTTAGTCGGCAAAGAGTATATTTCTTCTTTTTCCGAAAAGGATTCTCACTTTAGAGTAAATCATAAACGGAAATAAACCACAGCTAACAGCACTTAGCCAAAGGAGCGGCTCAATGGTTAATTGAAGCTTTTTTGTAAATTCGGGAGAAATCGTTCGTCTATCAAAGTTTCTACTCGATAGTGAATCGTTCCGAAATCGCCACCTTGGGGTAGCTGCAAAATGTTTTGGGTTATTTTAGATGAACTTTACAAAGATAAATATGGATTCAAACAAATGGATTTCAAGAATTGCCGGAATTTTAATCCTAACCGGAATGGTTGCCGGACTAATAAGTATAGTTCCTTCTGTAGAAAGTGTCGATTTTCTCAAAGAAGTTTACCCTGATAGAAACCAAGTGCTGATTGGTGCTGTATTTCAATTTCTATTAGTTCCAATTTACATTGGATTTGCACTTGTATTATTTAAAACACTTAAAAGTCAGAATGAAACTAGTGCTATTGGGTTTGTGGGATTTAGGCTAATTGCTGGTGTATTTCAACTTATCGGAGTGATTTTATTGCCATTGTTTATATACCTTAGTAAGCTTTATTTGATTTCCACAGGAGAAGGTTTGGAATACTATGTAAGTCTGGGTGAAATGTTAAAAATAGTTAGAGATTTGACTAATCATGTAGGAGTTATGGCAGCAACTGGATTAGGTAATTTACTCTTGTACCATGTTCTTTTTAGCGGAAAATTCATTCCGAAGTGGTTGTCAGTTTGGGGGATTTTGGGTAATATCCTACTAATATTGGCAAGTTTTTTAATTTTATTCCAAATTGTCAATGTTATCTCAACAGCTTATATCGCTATAACTGTACCCTTAGTGCTTCAGGAATTAATTTTTGCAATTTGGTTGATTATCAAAGGATTAGATTTGGAATATATAAAGCAAAACAGAAATTATAAAAAATGAACACTTTATTAACCTTGATGATAAAATGAAAAGGAAAATTATTCTGATTTTGACAGCTTATGTTTTGTTACCTATTGTTGGAATAGTTTCCTGTAACAAACACGATTGTGGGCCTTTTCCAAACAGGTATAAAACTGTTGGTTTAGATTGGTTTAATTATAAAGCCATATATTCTGACAACCCTGATTCTTCGTTCACTTTAAGCGAAATTGAGAATGACTCGGTTGACTATAACCAATATGCTATCTTAATTAAGCCAAAGCAGGAGACTTATTTTGCCCGGAGTTCAAATTTTGGGAATTTTAGTTTGGTTAAAACTGCCTATGCATGCTCTCCTGTGGAACCTAAGACAGATGAAAAAATTGACAGCATAGTCATAACATCAACGAAAGATTATAATGCAAACCATCCTTCTGGTTCTGACTTGAGTGATTTGTTTGATGTTGTCGTGGTTGACCATTCAAACCATGTTTATTATGAAAGATATAGTTTGTCTAATTATATAAAAACAACCCCATTTGTTCCAAATGAGCTGACTTTACTATTGAAAGAAGAAGCTCAACAGACAACTGACTTTGAATTTTTAGTAAAGTTTTATCAGGATGGAATTGACAAGGATTACTTTGAATTTTTAACAAACAGCATTGTTATTAGAAAGAAGTAAATGGTGTTTGGCTGCCACAAAGCATACTTATTATAATTTTGGAGTATAAGCAATGCTGATATACATTTGTTAAAGGCACATGGAGTATAGGAAAACTGAACCTTGAACGTTATATTGGGGTATAATAAGGGAAAGGAGGTTATAATGATAAGCATTAAAGAATTAAAAGAAAGATTAAAAAGAAGGATAGACAATCTTTCCGAAGATAAACTTAATGATGTTTCACATTTCATAGAATCTCTGGAAATAGGAAACAATAAAGGAAAGCTTTTATCTTTTGCAGGTAGCTGGAATGATATGGAGGATGAAACTTTTAATGAACTTACGAATAGATTAGAATACAGAAGGAAAAATAATAGAACAAGATACTTACCATGAAGTAATCAGTGGCTTGACTTTTAAAACATTCAGAAAGAAATCAACCTGATGCTTAATATTTACCCAAGTAGAAAAAAATATTAAAATCATCTATTTTGCGAAAAGTTTCGTTATATTAGAAATAGGCGGACATTCATATGAAATCAACAGATTTAAAAACTAAACTTATCGAAAGAATTAATGAAATTGAGGATTTAGAATTCCTTGAGGCGATTAAAACCATTCTTGATAGTAAAACCGTAGAACAATATTTCCTTTCTGATCAGCAAAAAGAGAGTATTGAAATCAGCAGACAGCAGATTAAGAATGGAGATTTTTTGAAAAACGAAGAAGTTTTTTCTGATTTAAAGGAATTGCTAAAAAAGAAATAATTTGGTCTAGAAGAGCCAAAAAAGAATTCCAAGATGTTCTAGATTTTTACCTCGAAAGAAACGGAACTCCTACATATAGTATAAGACTCTTGCAAGAAACTGAACAATTAATAGATTTTTTAAAAGACAATAATTTTTTAGGAAGATTATCTGAAAATAAAGTTACAAGAGTAATTGTAAAAGACTATTTTCTGGTCTTTTATGAAATTCAGGAGAACCAGATTGACATTGTCTCATACTGGGATAATCGGCAAAATCCGGAAAAGAGAGTTGATAAAAAATAATGCCCCTGCCCATAACATTCTCTATAAAGAGCGAACTCAGCATTGTACTTCAACCTGTTTATCTTGTCTTTAATTTGGTCTCGGGGACACAGATTTACGGTTAACATGTGCGTCCTTTCATAAACTCACGTTAATTTTTAGTATACTACTTAGTTCTTGTTCAAAACCCCTTAATTCTGGGGTGACGAAAAAACAGAGGAATAATTAGTATTTATAATAATTCAGAAATGCTGATACATATGTTATGTGGGATTAGAGAAAACTAATAAACAACAGATTGCGTTTATTATTATAACAGTTCTATATTTGGATATGAGCAATTTAACATCAAGAATCACATTTGACCCTAATATCTGTAACGGAAAACCAACAATCCGAGGAAAAAGAATTGCGGTTCAGACAATTGTAGTCGGTAAATAACAATGCACAGTTTTTGGCAATTAGGAATGCACAACTTTTGGCAACAGGGATGCACAGTTAGGTAAAGGTATATTTCTTAACCTTCATCTTCAAGAAAAGACTTTCTATTTTTCATTCTGTAGCTTTTTCCCGATAGATTTATTATTTCACAACGATATAAAAATCGATCTAATAAAGCAGTTGCCAGAACCTCGTCATCCAACACCTTAGCCCAATCTGCAGGCATCTTATTAGTAGTGATTATAAATGAGGTGCTTTCATAAAGCTGGTTAATAAAATTGAACAGCTTTACTGCCTGGCTTTTTTCAACAGGAAAAAGCATAATATCATCGATAACTATAAGATCAGCCTTCGACAATCTCTTATACTCAGCCATCGCTGTCCTGGTAAAGTCTTTCATCTTGAGCATATTTACCAGTTCCTCCATTGTTCGGAAGTAGGCCCTATAGCCTTTTTCCAGAGCATCTGCACATAACCCTGCTGCTAGATAAGTCTTACCAGTACCAGAAGGCCCCATAAGCATAATATTGTAGAGCTGATCAAGCCAGTTAAGCTCTCTGAGCTGATTTAAACGTGTTTTCTGCATTCCATTTTCAAAGGTGTGGTCATATTCGCCCAGATCGTTCTTTCGTGGTAGCCTGGCCAGTTTCCGCTTTCTTTTGATATCATTATAATAGCGGTGGTCTGCCTCGGCTTTGAGCAGGTTCAGGGTAAACTCCATAAAACCGCTTCCATTGGCTTCTGCTTCTGTAATAACCTGATCAAAACAGGTACTAATGCCAGCAGTTTTAAACTGCCGGCAATATTCATCGATTTGTTTCTTTTCTTCCATGGTTTATTTCTTCTTTAAAAGTGATTGATAATCATCAATAGAACTCTTGTCCGGTTCTTTAATGGTGCCTGCAGAGGTTGCCCCCTTTAAAGGGTTAAGGTGTACTACTTTTCCTCCTGGTTCTTCTGATTGCTGTTCCTCTTGTTGATAATGGATGATAATGGATTTAAAATCCGCAGCACTGGTAATATTATTAGTGATGCAGTATTGCAGGGTCTTTTCTACAAGTACCGGATCTGCTGATTCAATGGTTTCCCGCAGTATTAATAACTGATCTCTTATATAGCGAGGTTTGTCTGTTTTGATGGCCGACAACCATTCTTTTGCTTGTTCAGGATGCTGTAGTAATGAGCAGAGCTGATTCATCATTTCATCTATAGCAGCAGACTTGTCCCTTTTATGGTCTGAATTAAGGATTTTGCGCCCTCTTCCGCTGTCAATTTGATGTTTGCATAGCTCTGTCTCACCTTTTTCATCAAAGATTCGCAGATGCTCATGGCTAGCAGATATTGATACAAGAGAACCCCGTCCTTTGTAAGTGCCCAAAGGAACAGAGTAATGATTGCCTTTGTAGGAGATGGCGTTATCCTTTCGTACGGTATAAGTAAGTAGTGGCGCTGGCTTCTGCAAAGAAGCTGTATAAGAAGTCAAGAAAGGCTGTTCAATGACCCACTCCGAGTAAGGTACCTTTTGAGTAAAGGCATGGAGCAAGGCATTGGCTGTGCGGCCCATCCAGCCCAGACATTCACCATTAAGCGTTTCTATATCATGAAAGGTGCGATTGTAGAGAAAGTTCTGTTTAACATACTTTACTACATTCTCTATTTTTCCTTTACTCTCCGGATCAGCTTTCCTGCAAAACTCCAGAGCAAACGACTGTTCACGGGTATAAGCCCGAAAAGCATCTGTGAGAATAATATCTCCTCCATTCTCACTTACTATAAATACTTTGTCCTGGTCATATACCACTTCATCAGGTACTCCCTGGATATATTCAAAAGCCTGTTCATGAGCTTGTATAGCTAGTTCTGAAGTAAAATAGCGGTCTGTAAACCATACATATTTATAACGGGATCGGGATAGAACCATGGTAAAGAAGAATACTTTAACTCTGGAGCCGGTTGAGGTTCGCATGTTGTATTCTCCAAAGTCAACCTGAGCTTGTTTTCCATAAGAAAGCTCTTCCACAAGTTGGTATTGCCGTTCCGGTTTAGTCCTTGGGAGATTGTGTTTGTCCCGTACCCAGTGCACAAAATTAAATACGGTCTTCTGATTTACATCAGGAAAGTCTGAATACTTCTCCTTGAGCCAGTCATGCATCTGTGCTGCAGATGTGTCCTGGAAAGTTTTAAGCCGTTCCCGAACAAAACCTTCATAAGGTTGCAGGATCATTTTTCGACTTGCCTGATTAGTCAAGAAGTTTTCATATTCCTGCTCATTCATTGAGAGGTACTTCTTAACGGTTCTCCGGTCAATTATTAAATATTTGCTGATCTGTAAATCGGAATGCCCTTCTCGGTGCATTCGGTAAATTTCATAATACATCATAAATTTGCTTAAGTACACATTCATATTTTCGACGGGTTTAGAGTTCCGGCGAAAGTAGGTTTTTAACTCTCCTGGGGCATGCCCCAGGAGAGTTAATTGTGCATTCTTGTTGCCAATTATCGTGTATTCTTATTTACCGAATATTGTACATTGTTAATTACCGATTACAACAATTCTTGAATTTTTGGCGGCAGGCGATTTTCATGAAGATATCCTGCGACAATATCCAAACTTAGAACAAGAGGACATTAAAGCTTCTTTAGAATTTGCTTCCAAACTTATGAATAATAGCTTCTCTGTTAAATCTGTTGCCTAATGACGAATTTTTTAATTGACGTTAAAAAGCGCCCTCCCATTCATATCCACATCGTTGGCACCAATGCAATAAAAACATAAACCTTTTGTATGGGTTTCTATTTCCTTTACTAATAGTGGCTCTTATGTATAAGTTCTTTGTTTTCTTTACATAGTTTGCGTTCTTAGATACCCAAATCAGTAACAAATGGAAAAAGATAACAGCATTACAAAATATTTTGGAGCAAACTTAGCTGAATTATTGTCGGACAAAATACTTGATGTTTATAAGGAATTCCCTAAACAGGAGTATGTGAATGCAATAAAGAGGGGGTGTGACAATCTCAGTTATACTAAAAGAATTGAATTGCATGCAGACGAGCTTAATAGATTTTTGCCGGATGATTTTAAAAAAGCATCAAAAATTCTTGTGGCAATATTGGGCGACGAAAATAAAAATGAAACGGGGATGTTCTCAGAGTTCTATTGGATAATGCCAATAGGGAAATATATTGAGAAGTATGGTGTAGATAACTATGATGTTTCGTTAAATGCCATAGAGGAAATTACAAAACGAAACACGGGAGAATATGCGATAAGACCCTTTATCAGAATGCACCCGGAAAAAACATTAAAACGAATGACAGCGTGGGCGAAATCTGATAATTTTCATTTGAGGAGATTGGCTAGTGAAGGATTGCGTCCAAAACTACCATGGGCCACAAAGCTGGATACATTTATTAATAATCCAGAGCCAGTATTTAAAATACTAGAACTGTTGAAGGAAGATGAAGTGATGTTTGTGAAAAAGTCTGTCGCAAATCATTTAACAGACTGGCTTAAGGTAAATAAGGCTCCCACAGTTGCGCTTATAAAAGAGTGGGAAAAATCGGATAATATAAACACACTTTGGATTATAAAGAAAGCGACAAAGAAAATGACAATTGACTAAAGCACTTATATAACCCTTGTTTTGTAAACGAGGATTGGTAAGGTTATTGATTTTTCTTTTACGATCAGCTTTTTCATAAGCTAAAATATTTCATAAAAATCCGGAAAGAATGGTTTTGGTATATTATCCGGAAGATTATACAGGGATCCACTTATTGCTT
>JBKBXU010000155.1:2124-10250 GCA_046313675.1 Cytophagaceae bacterium | reverse complement strand
TTTGATGCTAAACTAAATTTAGGCCCTTCCTCATATTTTCCACATGAAGAAATACCCATTAGCATAATAAAAAACAAAGGAAAAACCTTTAAACAATAGCCTGGTTTACTCACAAAAAAAATATAACTTCTATACGTTCGCTGCTTTAGACTGTCTGGCAGCAGGATTAATCGGATAATAAATTGTCTGGGAAAGACTGGTATTGGGCGCCACCATTGGTAATACGCTTTCCTCTTTCAATACTTTCGCATGAATAAGAAAAGGGCCTTTACATTTATGGGCTTTGTCTATAGCATCCCTAAGTTCTGCAACGGATTTAGCACATACAGCATCAACACCACAAGCTTTGGCAAGCATTACAAAATCAGGGTTTAACAATTCTACACCGGAATAATTTTTTGCATAAAACTGCTCCTGCCACTGTCTCACCATTCCCAGATAAGCATTGTCAAGAAGCAAAATCTTGACAGGCCATTTTTCTTGTACACAGGTTATTAATTCCTGCAAATTCATTTGAAAAGAACCATCTCCGGTAATGCACCACACATCTGTGTCCGGAAACCCTGCCTGTGCCCCCATGGCCGCTGGTAGTCCGAAGCCCATAGAGCCTAAGCCTCCGGAAGTAAGAAAATGATTTGGTTGTAACCTGGTACAATACTGTGCCGCCCACATCTGGTGCTGCCCCACATCGGTGGTAATAATAGCATCAGATGAAAGGTTTTCTTCCAGGACTTTAATGGCAGTTACTTCATTAAACACATTATAATCTGCCTGAAGAATAGGAAAGTCCTGCCTCATTTCATTCAGATGATGCAACCATGCCGCTCTGTCCTTGGTGTTTTGCTCATTTCTGGTATCGGGGATGACCGGAATAACTTTCTTCAAGTCTGCATGAAGGAAAACCTCGGTATTAACATTTTTGCAACATTCACTGGCATCTATATCGGCGTGAAGAATTTTAGCATTAGGAGCAAATTCATCCAACTTACCGGTAATCCGGTCGTCAAATCGAATACCCCAGGCTATAATCAAATCACATTCCTGAACAGCAAGATTGGTATACTTCATTCCATGCATCCCCAACCATTGAAAATAAAGGGGATCATCATGTTCCATAGCCCCTATTCCAAGAATGGTTGTTATTACGGGTATATTTTCTCTGTGGGAAAATTCTCTCAAATCATTCCATGTCTCGGAAATCAAAACTCCATGGCCTGCAATGATAAGTGGCTTTTTAGCTTTTGAGATAAGCTCTGCGGCTGCATGGATATCCTTATCGGTTGTTTTATTCAGGATTTGGCGTTCCGGTTTTTTAAAGTTTTGCTCCCAGTCCTCATCCAGGTCTACAAAGTTTCCCTGAACACTCCTTGGTATATCAATAAGTACAGGTCCGGGCCTGCCATCTATACATACACGATAAGCCTCTTTAAAAACGTCGGCTGCCTCTTCAAGGCTTTTAATTAAAAAGGTTTTCTTGGTAATAGGAATGCAAATCCCGGTAATATCTGTTTCCTGAAAAGCATCTGAGCCAATAAGGTGATATTGAACCTGACCTGTAATGGCAATCATTGGAACTGAGTCTGCATAAGCATCCGCAATCCCGGTAACAAGGTTGGTCGCTCCGGGACCTGATGTCGCAAGACAAAAACCCGGCCTTCCGGTTACCCTGCCATAGCCGTTGGCGGCAAAGGCTGCGCCCTGCTCATGCCGAACCAGAACGCTATTTAGTTTGCTGAATGCAAGGGCATCGTATATTGGCAGGATTGCGCCACCCGGATATGCAAACAAATCACGGGCATCCAATAACTCTATAATCTTAACTATATATTCAGCGCCTCTTAGCTTTATTTTCGGTTTCATTAAAGATACTATGTTTGGGTTCTCACTAAATCAGAATGAAAAGCAACTACTTTCTGATTTCTATTCCTGATCTAATATACCTAATTAACTTTATACTCAAAAGAATTATTGGCCATCTGTCACACAACCTTCAGAAGCAGAAGATACCGAACGATAATACTTATACAATATACCGCTGGTAGCCTTAACATCTGGCTGTTTCCACGCAGCTTTCCTTTTTGTTAGTTCCTCCTCACTGATTAATACATCAAGTGTGTTGTTAACAGCATCTATTTTTATAACATCGCCGTCTTTAACCAGGCCAATATTTCCTCCTTCCATCGCTTCCGGAGTAATATGTCCCACAACAAATCCATGTGTACCTCCGGAGAATCTTCCGTCAGTAATCAAAGCCACTTTATCGCCAAGGCCTGCACCGATCAGCATAGAAGTCGGCTTTAGCATTTCTGGCATTCCCGGAGCGCCCTTAGGTCCCACATAACGAATTACCACAACATTGCCGGCTTTTACTTCTCCTTTTTCTATACCAATATTTAAGGCTTCTTCCGAATCATACACCTTCGCCGGGCCTTCAAAAAATTCTCCTTCCTTTCCTGTAATTTTTGCAACGCTACCATCTTGTGCAATGTTACCATATAGCATTTGAAGATGTCCTCTTTGTTTGATAGGGTTTCTTAAGGACATAATGATATCCTGTTCCTGAGGCAGCTCACGTGCTTCATCCAGGTTTTCTTTCACTGTTTTTCCGGTTACCGTCATACACTCCCCATGCAGCATGCCCTCTTTAAGCATCATTTTCATAATACTTGGAAGCCCTCCAATGTTGTCCAGGTCTTCCATCATATATTTACCACTTGGCTTCAAATCTGCAAGTAAAGGAGTTTTGTCAGACAATTCCTGGAAATCCTTTAAGGTAAACTTCACGCCGGCAGCTTTAGCAATGGCCAGAAAATGAAGAATAAGGTTCGTAGATCCGCCCAGTAACATAGCGACCCTGACGGCATTAGAAATAGATTTATAAGTAATTATATCCTTAGGCTTTATGTCTTTTAACAAAAGCGTTTTTACTGCTTCTCCTGCATCAAAACATTCCTGCTTTTTCTTGTCGCTTGTAGCAGGACTGGATGAGCTGTACGGCAAGCTCAAGCCCATTGCTTCAATAGCTGAAGCCATGGTATTTGCTGTGTACATTCCTCCACAGGCACCTGCGCCCGGACAGGAGTTCATTATAATACCTTTATAATCTTCTTCCGAGATTTGACCGGCAAACCTTTTACCCAAGGCCTCAAAAGCAGATACAATATTCAACTTTTCGCCTTTCCAGTTACCTGATCTGATCGTACCTCCATACACCATTAATCCTGGTCTGTTTAACCGACACATAGCAATAACAGCTCCCGGCATATTTTTATCGCAACCCATAATAGTAACCAGAGAATCATAAAAATGAGCTCCGCAAATGGTTTCTATCGAATCTGCAATTACTTCACGGGAAACCAGAGAATATCTCATCCCGTCGGTTCCCATGCTCATGCCGTCGCTTACTCCAATAGTGTTGAATTGAAGCGGCTTAAGCCCGGCTTTTGCTACCCCTTCTTTTACGTAAGCAGCCAGTTGGTTCAAATGCATGTTACATGTATTACCTTCGTATCCTGTACTGCCAACAGCCACCTGGGCTTTGTGCATATCCTCTTCTGTGAAACCTGCACCATACATCATTGCCTGGGAAGCAGGCTGTGTAACATCTTCTGTAAGGCGTGAGCTGACTTTATTAATTTTCTTTTCCATGTGTTGTTTAAAAGCAAAAAGCAAGGAAACCCTTGCTGATTTGTTTATTTATAAAAGACAATATTTTTTTCAAAATTACCTGCTAACTCTTCTTCTGATTTGATACCAATCATAGTAAATTAACTATTTTTTACTATGTCTATGCCAATTCTGACAGTTTTAGCAATTCTATCAAATCCGCATCTTCTATCTGCTTCTTTTTATCGGCCATATCCAGGAAGTTTTTATACACCTCATCCAGCTCCGTTTTATTGAGTTTGTATCCAAGATTTTCAATCTTGTGAAGCAAAGCTGCCCTTCCGCTGCGGGCGGTCAGAACAATGGAAGAAGCATCTGCACCAACATCTGCCGGATCGATGATTTCATAATTTTCCCTGTGCTTAAGAAACCCATCCTGGTGAATTCCCGATGAATGAGCAAATGCATTTTTACCGACTATTGCTTTGTTTGCCTGCACCGGCATGCGCATTAATCTTGACACCAGTTGGCTGGTAGGATAAAGCTTCCTGGTATTGATATCTGTTTCAAGACCCAAAGAAGCCTTGTGGCATTGAAGAATCATTGCCACCTCTTCCAAAGAAGTGTTTCCGGCTCTTTCCCCAATACCATTGATGGTACATTCTACCTGACGGGCACCATTCATTAATCCGGCAACCGCATTTCCTGTAGCAAGTCCAAGGTCATTATGACAGTGCACAGAGATAATCGCCTTATCAACATTTTTTACATTATCCATCAGGTATTTAATCCTTTCTCCAAACTGCCATGGAAGGGTATAACCGGTAGTATCCGGAATATTTACCACAGTAGCCCCGGCTGCAATTACAGCTTCCACCATTTGTGCAAGAAAAACTATATCCGCACGACCGGCATCTTCACAATAGAATTCAATGTCTTCAATATGTTTTTTCGCATATTTAACGGCGGCCACACCTTGTTCAAGAATTTTTTCACGGGTGGAACGCAACTTATATTGAATATGCATATCAGAACTTCCGATACCTGTATGGATACGTTTTCTTTTTGCGTATTGTAAAGCAGCTACAGCACTATCGATATCCATTTCCTTTGCTCGGGTTAGCGCACAAATTACCGGATTGGAAACCGCCTTAGAAATTTCCACAACAGAGTTAAAATCCCCCGGGCTGGAAATAGGAAATCCGGCCTCAATGATATCTACACCCAGCTCTTCCAATGCCTTTGCCACTATAATTTTTTCTTCGGTGTTCAACTGACATCCCGGCACCTGCTCTCCATCTCTCAGGGTAGTATCAAATACATATACTTTATCTGCCATAAAAACTGTGTTATGGGTGTGAAAATATTATTTTATTATCTAAATAAAAAACCATTCCCGTTTATAAGGAATGGCGGCACGTTTGGTTTATATAAATTGAAAGGAATTTCTCCTGCCACCACTAATTGAAACAACGTATCAGCATGGAATAAGCATATACGCATTCCTCCCTTAAAGACAAATTTAAATATAAATCTTTAATTAAGGTGTATATGTATTAATTTTTTTCTGCCTCCGTTATTGATAAAAAAGTAGATGCATACTCTAAACTTTACAGCATTAAAAAAGCAAAAAATATAGCAGCAAAAAATGCGCATAATCAATTTTCATCTTAAATTACCCAACAATTCAACAGAGAATCAATGCACGCCTTAAACACGATTCTACGAACTTTTTACATTTTACCATTAGCCTTGATTATGCAGTGTACAAACGCAAATTTCGGAGACTCCTTTATTCATATAGAAAAAAGCTTAACCATTGACACCATTCCATCCGGTTCAGGGATGGCTTTTTTGAATGATACTATCTATATCGTGGGAGACGACTCTCCATTTCTTTTTCTATTGTCCAGGGATTATGAGCCTTACAAAAAACACTTACTTATTAAAGGCTTCTCTCTTACAGAACGAATTCCAAAAGCTGTCAAACCCGATTTCGAAGCAATAGCTGAGTGGCAACACGACAATGATACATTCCTGCTAATTTTTGGCTCCGGATCTAAACCTGAAAAAAGAGATGCCTTGGTTATGGTAAATATCAAAAATCCTGAAAACCCTGAAATTTTCTCTTTAACGAAGTTCTACAAATACCTGATGGAAACTTCAGGTATCAAACGAAAACACCTAAATATAGAAGGGGCGGAGGTTCTGAATAATAAACTTTACCTTTTTAACCGGGCAACGAATCAGTTAATAATAATTGACATAGAAAATTTTATGAACTATGTGAGAAAGCGTACAAAAACACCTCCTCCGTTAACTACTCACAAAATAGAATTGCCGGTCATGAACGGGGTACACGCAGGATTTTCCGGAGCAACACGAATTCCCGGTACTACTAAGATTATATTTTCCGCTACCCTGGAAGATACCAGAGATTGGATTTCCGACGGAAAAATTTTGGGAAGCTATATTGGAATTATAGACACCCGAAACCCGGAAAATGTAAAAAACATTTCACTTATAACCCGCAATGGGAAGAGTTTTCAGGACAAGGTTGAATCCCTTGCCTTTGAAAAGTTTGGCCAAAACGGCGAGGTGTATATACTGTCGGTGGCAGACAATGATGACGGAACCTCAAAACTCATGGAATTACGTTTAGACCGCAGATTTTTTGAATAAACAGTTAGCTTTTCCTTTTAAAAATTCTTATCTGCTCATTTTCTAAAATAATCTCATATTCTTTCGGTGAATACTCCATCGGGAAGTCCATTCCCGGCTCGATTAGGATAAAGTCATAGGCCAGGTTTTCATCTATATCGCCATCCAATTGCACATCCTTATTGCCATGGCTTGAATAATGAAGAAAGTAAAATTCATGAAACACCGATTTAATAAAAACCTTCTCCGGCTCATGTTCCATTACCAATGCATAGGCGTTTTTTAACTTTTCCTCTGATTGTATATCTTTTGAAAGCTGACTTAATTTTAAATTGAGATTGTAAAAGCCATAGCTGAGCACAATAACGCAAACAATAATTCTCTTATAAAGTGTCTTTACTTTTAAAATCTCCAGAAAAAATACCAAAACAATTGAAAATGCTACAAAAAAATAAAACGACTTATAGAACAAGGCTCTCCCGGGAGGAAATACCGTCTGAATAGTCATCAGGACGTAAGACAAAATAACCATCACTAAAGCCGAGAACAATAATTTATGGCTTCCGGGACTCAGTTCTTTTCGAAGAAGAAGAAATACTGCGATAAAAACCGTAGCTAAAAATATAGGAAATCCATGCTTTCTTCCAATTAATTCCCATTGGATATGTTGAAAATAGCCGGGGAAGGATTGGAGATATTCAATAAAGCTAACAGATATGACATATGGATTCCCCACAAGAGACTTTAATCCGGAGATTAATATAACAGGCATATATAAAATAATGACAGCAAAGCCAATAATGGCAACTGAAGTCGTTAGTTCTTTAAGAAGAGCATAGTTCTTTTGTCTCAATACATAAAACATAACAACTATGCCCAAAGAGACGGCTGAATATAAAAAAACAGGTACTGTATAAAAACCAAGAATAGAGGAGACAATAAACACAAACCAGCAAACACGCCTATGTTCCGAATGCTGAATAAGCTCCAAAACGAAAAAAAAACTGAATGCCGAAAAAAGCATCAGGAAGAAATAGCCTCTGCCGGCAAAAGAATAGTAAATCCCCATTTCAGAAAAAAAGAACGAGAATATGGCAAGAGTTGCGACTAAAAAACCTGCATACCTTAGTAAAAAAATAAAAAGCAAAACAGACCCAAACAAGCCTATCAGAAAAACCGGCAACCGAAGAACGAAATGCATGTTTTCCGAAATCAGAGAAAAAACCCAAGCTACAAAGCTAAAAAATATATGATTATTAGGTATTGGATAGTATCCTGCTACTGCATGAGGCCCGTTTCTAACGAAAAAATCATAGGTGGCAATTTCATCCGGATGGAAAGGTGCAAAAAAAAGAAACCATAATCGTGTTCCAATTATTCCTATAAACAGTCCTCCGGCTAAAAGTTTTTCATTTAGGCTGAGCCGCTTAATTGGATTGAATATCTTTCCAGCGATCAAAATACATTCATGGAACAATGAAACAAGTTGTTGATGTATGCCATTCCTTGTGATAAACGCATATGCGATGATAAAAGCAAAGCCAACCAACCCTATAGCTATAGTCGCTTTAAAAAACGTGTAAACCGTAGGCTGAATTTCAATGTCTAAGGTATAAAATGCAAAATCATGATAAACGATATCAGACAACATCCCAATGGAATCATAATCTACAGGAATAAAGATTAGGCCCAAATAAGATACTATAATAAAGAAAACCAAGACAAACTGTGCCTGAAAAAACTTATATCCGATCATTTAAAAAAACCCTGAGAATACAAAGTAAAGAAAAAATGTTTTAAAAAGATCCTGATAACCAAAACTTCCCTTCTACAGTTATCGAGAGAAACCTTTTTATAAA
>JBKBXU010000155.1:0-2114 GCA_046313675.1 Cytophagaceae bacterium | reverse complement strand
TTTTTCACTTAGGCCTATGCTGATCGCAAAAAAAGTACCCATTCCATATATAATCAGAAAAATTCGTTATGAATTATTAATTTTTACCATCTATTCATCCCTAATGTACTATTTAAAAGAAGAGCTACACCTGTGGGATTTTACTATGCCCCTAGCTATACCGGCACTAGTGGGTACGACCATTTCCCTTCTGCTTGCTTTCAGGATTAACCAATCATATGAGCGCTGGTGGGAAGCACGAAAATTATGGGGTGCCATAGTAAATGATTCCAGAACCTTAATTCGTCAAACCTACGGTTTTGCAGATAGCACAAAAAAAGACGATCCTGAAATTAAAAAGGCATTTAAAAGAATTGCTTACAGGCAAATTGCCTGGTGTTATTCGCTTGGACATTTTTTAAGAGGCCTGTCCTCCATGGACGGTTTAAAAGAACACCTTACTGAAGCTGAGATTGAGCAGCTAAAAACCCATGACCACATTCCAAATAAACTTCTACAGCTTCACCTGGAAGATATTCACTTTCTTTATGAAAAGGGATTAATAAATGCCTATCAGCAAGTGCAGTTGGAAAGCACTCTTACCAGACTATGTGACTCAATGGGTGGGTGTGAGCGTATAAAAAGAACAATTTTCCCACACACCTACAGTCTTTTTATTCATTTTTTTATTTATTTCTTCATAATGACCCTACCATTGGGCTTAATCGACCTGTTTGGGGTCATTGAAATCCCTATTGTTGTAATTATGGCATCTGCATTCTTCCTGATTGAAAAAACCGCCATTCACCTACAGGATCCTTTTGAAAACAAACCCACAGACACCCCGGTTTCTACTATAGCAAGAACCATTGAAATTAATATTAAACAAATGATTGGAGATAAGGATATACCAGAAAAATTATCGACAAATGGGTTCTATGTATTATAAAATGAATGCTAATTATAAATGTTTATAGAAATGAAGAGTCTGACAAAAGAAGAGCAAACACTTATAACACCCAGCAGGGCATTGCAAAAATTGAAAAATGGCAATAAACGATTCATGGAAAACCTGATGGTTAACAGGAATTTATTGCAACAGGTAAATGAGACGTCTGAAGGCCAGTTTCCTTTTGCAGCTATTCTAAGTTGCATAGACTCCAGAACATCTGCAGAACTTATATTTGACCAGGGCCTGGGTGACATCTTTAGTATACGAATTGCAGGAAACATTCTTAATAAGGACATTCTTGCAAGCATGGAGTTTGCATGCAAAGTTGCCGGGTCTAAGCTCGTACTTGTACTTGGCCATACCAAATGTGGGGCTATTGCAGGAGCATGCAATAATGTACAAATGGGAAATTTGACTTCTCTGCTGGAAAAGGTAAAACCAGCCATTAAGATGGAAGGAGAAACTTCTCAGCAAAAAGAAAATGACTCTGAATATGTAAATCATGTTACGGTGAATAACATATTTCTGGTTGCAAAAGAGATAAAAGAGAGAAGCGAAATTTTAAAAGAAATGGCGGAAAACGGCGAAATCAGAATTGTAGGAGGCTTATATGATGTCGAAACCGGTAAGGTCGATTTTTTTGAAGAAGAAGAAATAGAAGATTTTTTTTCAAAAGATGACCCTTCCTGATGATACAACTCAGGGTAGATTTTAAAAAAACATGGACCTACCTGAAGAAAACCTTTATAGAGTTTTTTCAGGCCGAACCAATGAACTATGCAGCACTTATTGCATTTTATACCATCTTTTCACTTCCCGGGATATTAATCATTTTGATAAATATCGCCGGGAGTGTTTTTGGAGAGGAGCTTGTAAGGGGAGAGCTTGCTAAACAAATAGAAGAAGCCTTGGGAACACAAAGTGCCCAACAAGTGCAGAGTGTTATAGAAAATGCCATGCAATCGGAGGGTACCACTTTTGCTACCATTATCGGCGCCGCTGTATTGGCTTTTAGTGCAACGACTATATTTATAGCCATGCAAAATGCCATAAATCATTTGTGGCACATCAAACCCAAACCGGAGAAAGGCCTGATTAAACATATAATTGATCGGATTCTCTCCTTTTCCATGGTTGTAAGTCTGGGTTTTCTCCTGCTTGCCTCCCTTGTTATTAACATATT
>JBKBXU010000154.1:0-10262 GCA_046313675.1 Cytophagaceae bacterium | reverse complement strand
TTTTCATGACGGCATTTGTTAATGTCACTAATTTAGGTGAAAATACCGGTGCTGTAAAGAGTTGAATTAAAGTTTTTAGTGTATTTTTTTGTGTAATACTTGCGGATTTAGGGTTGCAACGAGGGTTCAGTGAGAATGGCGATTGAATCGCCATAGTATAACCACCAACACCTCGACCAAACCCTTCCCTCCTGTATAATCCCGACTACTACACCTGCATGCAGTGGCATGGTGAGGATGAACACGCCACAGCACTTTTTAAATAAAAGTTTAAACACATGAAAAAATGATCAAAAAAGTTTATTTTTGTATTGAAGCTTCAGAGAACAAGCTTTACATGTTTTTTGTTAAAATATAACAAATACCAAGCATTATGATAAACGTTACAGATAAAGCCAAAGAACATATACAAGATCTTCGCCAGAAAGATGGCCATGGGGATGATTACAATATCCGCGTTTCCGTTCAGGGAGGTGGATGTTCAGGTTTAATGTATGATTTAAAATTTGACAACCAACTTAGCCAGGCCGATCAGGTTTTTGAAGACAAAGGCGTTAAGATTATTGTTGACAAAAAAAGCCTTCTTTACCTTTTAGGCACCACTTTGGATTTCTCTGACGGACTTAACGGAAAAGGCTTCCAGTTCATAAATCCAAACGCCTCAAGAACGTGTGGTTGCGGTGAAAGTTTCGCTGTTTAACCCTTAAAAAAATTTTAACTGGAAAAGCCCTGAGAAATCAGGGCTTTTTTTATTTCCAAACTAAAAAAGGGGTTTCGATTGCTCGAAACCCCTCAAATGAACCTAACATTACTTCAAAAACCCTAACTTAATTCTTGATTATCTTAACATTCTTTATTTCTTCACCTTGTTTCACCTGAAGTATGTATACACCAGAATTTAGGTGATCCAGAGATAAATTTCTAAATCCACTTGCTGCTTCCGGCCCGTATACACGAATACCCGACATATCACTTATGCTGATTTCAGAAGCTTCATCAAGCTCAAGGGTAAGCATTCCTGCAAATGGGTTAGGGTATACACTCACACCCTGATAAGAGCCTGAGTTATCAAATCCAATGGCTGCCTGACGAGCATAAGCTGAAGTTCCGCATACAGATATATTTCTTATGAAATTATTGGTCTGCGCGCTCGGCTGTCCCTGCCAGTTTATTTTCAGGGCAATGTTAACGCTTCCATTAGCAGTAGCTGTAAAAGTAACTTCTCTACGTACATAGCTACCTGCATTCATTGAACCCGGAACCGGTATAGCATTCTGTACAAGGCGAGGACCATTCCACTCTACACCATTTGCAAGGCCAAACTCCAGAGAAGTAGCTGCAAAGGCTGGATCGTTTCTAAAATCAAAACTAACTGTATATTGTTTTCCTGCTTCTACTGTAAAGCTTCTACCATTTTCAATCACCCAAAGGTGGTCACGTCCCCACTGTCTGTGTGTAATCTTCAATGCGCTGCTCTCATTACTTACCGATGAACCGTTGTTCTGATCTGTCCAGTCATTTCTAACTGCCCATTGCGAAGCAGTCGGAACCGAATTGCTTATGCAACCTGGTGTTACCGGATCCGGATCAGGCTGTGTAGGCTGGGTTACTGTAATAGAAACCGGTGAGGATGTTGTGCTTGCCCCACTGTTATCGGTAGCTCTGGCTGTTAACACATACGATCCGGCAGATACGTTGTTCCATGAAATGGTCCATGGGCTTGATGTTCTTTCACCGATCTTAGTGCTTCCTGCGAAAAATTCAACTCTTGTAACTTGTCCATCAGAATCAGTGGCATTTGCGCTGATGCTTACATTCGATCCAGCCGTGAAGCTGGCATTATTTGTTGGACTTGTGATGGAAACACTTGGCGGATTATTCACCGAAGGTGCATTGACTGTAATACTTACAGCAGAAGAAGTCGTGCTTGCCCCTGCATTGTCGGTTGCACGTGCAGTTAGGGAATAGCTACCGGCAGCCACATTGTTCCATGTAATAGACCATGGACTGGTTGTGCGCTCTCCAACCTTCGTACTTCCTGCAAAAAACTCTACGCGTGTTACCTGTCCATCAGAATCAGCAGCATTGGCAGTAATTGTTATGTTAGCCCCGGCCGTAAAATTGGCATTGTTTGAAGGACTTGTTATAGAAACTGTCGGAGGAACGTTTGGTGTAGGCTGGCTTGTAACTGGAGCTACATCAACATAATTCATATTAAAACCGGAACTGGTCATGGAAATCCGCATTACCTGCTGACCAGCAGTTAACTGAACATTTTCTACTGAAACAGTCTGCCATGTCTGCCAGCCTCCTGTATTCGGAACGGTTACTGAATTAGCAATTACATTACCATTCATTGATACTCTAAATGTTCTGTTGCTATTGATACTGGCTACACGGAAATTAAAGTTATATCTGCCTGCAGTAGTAACATTTACGGTATATTCTAACCATTCGCCATTTTCAATCCAGCCAACATTATGGCCACCACCTGCATCCGTAGTAGCTTCAATATCTACATCATCGTTCCTATAAGCTCCACCAGCATTGCCGCTTGTATTGTCAAGGTAAGCAACGTTGGCTCCACCAAGGTCATAATTCTCGGTTTGGATTCTTCCCGGAATCGGCCATGGCGTTCCACCATAAGGCCCACGTACTACCGGAGGCTGAGGATCAGGATCAGGATTTGGAGTGCTTCCTCCTCCCGGAAGGTAGAAATTACCATTCAGGAATAAAAGATATAAAGCTTTTAAGGTATGGTTATAATAAGAGTTATTATCGTTGATTCCTCTTAAGTCACCATAGGAGTCATTCAAATGGTTTTGATTTTCACCGGCTATGGCAGCACAGGCAAAACCTCCTGTAAAGGTACTGTTATGCCACTGACCATAAGCTTGTCCATTTTGATGGTAACCATCACGTACATTTCTTGATCCGCCAAGGTTTACCCTTACAAAATCAGATGATCTTTTACAGTAGGCCCTTGCGTCCGCTGTTCCATACCATGCAAAATCAGTTGCAATTCTCCATGGAGTACGTGCGGCATCGTAGTGGTACCTTGTTCCACCTGAATAGTAACCACCTGCATCTGAGGAATGTGTACCATCGGCACGACACCAGTCAGAAACCAATCCGCCTGCGGCATTGTTTCTTGAAAGGTTGTTATTGATTACGGTATAACATCTTGAAGCTACGTTGTTCCAGAAAGTCTGATCATTGGTAAAAGCTCCAAAAGCCCTGAAATATCCGGGAGCATAATAAGAAGGGTTGGTAATATTGCTTCCACCAAACATATCGCCCGGCTTAAGTACGTGTGATCCTGCTTCTACTTCATGTCTTTTGATGGCAGCAATTAATGCTCTGGCGTCCGTAGCATAGTTTACACTTCCACCGCTACCCCAGCGATCATGGGCAACGATCAATGACATAGCAGCATCAACTTCCGCATCGGTAGCACCGTTAGCACCTACCACACTGGCACAGCCGTTGATTCTCCAATGCATCACCCCGTTGCCGTTTCTGAAACTTTTGTAATAATTCCACAAACCATCAAACACAGGACGGTCACCATTATAAACTGATAGTAACATTCCATAAGCTACACCTTCTGAAACAGTGTGGTTAGGATCATCAAAGCGCACCCGGTACCTGCCGTTGCTACAGGTAGTCAAAAAATTACTCTTCCAGGTATTATATGCAGAAGTTGCATCGGATGCATTTCTGTTTGACGGCATCAGTCCATTCTGGTACTGTGCCTGCGCCCACGGAGCTATAAAAATGATGCTCAACAGGATAAGTAAAAGTTTTTTCATGTTTTGATTTTTTTTAGATTTTGAAACCCTATTTCAAACTTTACGTAGCGTAAATTGTTTCAAACATATATAAACTTTTTAATAAAAAATATAATTTATAGATTTTTTTTATCCACAAATTTAAACTATCTAATATTTTTTTGAAATATATCAACCTCCCATAAATACCAAAAACAATGGTATTTATTTAATAAAAAACAAAAAAGCGCTGATCTTTAAGACCAACGCTTTATAAATTAATTGACTAAACTCATTATTCAGTAACTGTACTCCTTTGAGACCTTTCCCAGGCTGCAGCCTGCTTTCCGCCAAGAAACCGGAAAAAACCTGCAAAAACAGCGTAGTTCATTATTAGGAAATAATAGGGAACAAAAAGAAGCTTAACCCTTATTTGTCTGTTTTCCATGTACCAGCCAAGTAAAGCCATTACATAAAACAAACACTGCCCGTACAGGGATAGTTGATAGATCCATTGATTGGAAGCTACAAACAAGTAAATATTGAGGGGAAATAGTAGCACTAACAATAAAGGTACGATACTCCACCGCAACACCCTGTGTGATATATATTGGAAACTCAACATCGGATCATTGAAAGGGTTTAATGCGGGCAACAATCGTGACATTGACTGCCAGCCACCGGCACAAATTCTCACCTTCCTTTTCAACTCCTCCTTTACCGATGCAGAAGCCGTTTCCATGGCATATGCATCTGGTTCGTAAACAACTTTATAACCCTGAGAGGCAATTCGCATACTAAGCATAAAATCGTCCAATATGGTATCTTCCTCTAATTCAGAAAACAACTCTGTTCTGAAAGAGAACAATTCTCCGGCAGCCCCAACAATGGTTTTAAGGTCGGAATCAAGTTTTTTAAGAAATGATTCGTACTTCCAATAAATACCTTCTCCGGCACCTGTTGCTCCATCCTTTTCCTTATTCATAATTCGCTTTTCACCTG
This sequence comes from Cytophagaceae bacterium, assembly GCA_046313675.1. GTDB lineage: Bacteria > Bacteroidota > Bacteroidia > Cytophagales > Cytophagaceae > JBKBXU01. Next base: position 5,490 of record JBKBXU010000154.1, on the reverse strand, counting down.
ATACAGCCCCTACAGAAGGATCAGCGTAATGCTTCACCAGCTCTTTAATGGCATGTGCCGGTAAAATTGTATTAGCATCTGAAAATATAACAATGGGCGTTTCCACATACTTCATCGCCCGGTTTTCGGCTGCTGATTTTCCACCTCTCTTGTTTTCATGAAGAACTTTAACATTTTCAAATTCACGAACCTTATCAGGTGTAGAATCTGTAGAACCATCGGTAATAAAAACAATCTTCAGCTTGTCTTTAGGATAGTCAAAGCTCAGGCAATTTTTAACCTTTTCTTCAATAATATCCTCTTCATTATAGCTCGGAACAACAAATGTAACCTCCGGTTGAAAATTTTCATCAAATTTATTAGCCTTCTTGGAGATAAACTGCTTGATCTTTACCATGGGATAAAGTACTAAGCCATACCCCATATAGGCATAGAAAACAATAAACACTCCTGCCCAAAACAGCACTTCCAGTATTGAAAATTCCATATCACTTTACCACTTTTAAATTCCCACTTACATTTTCTCTACTAACTTTTTCCCACTGACGGGTTTCAGCGTTATACTGCTTCAGCGGTTTGGCGGGATTACCTCCAACAATGGTATACGGAGGCACATCTTTGGTTACCACACTTCCAGCAGCTACCACAGAATGTTTTCCTATATGTACACCGGCAGTAATAACTGCATTTGCCCCGATCCATGCCTCGTCCTCTATTACAATTTCAGCAGTCGTACATTTCTGACGGGAAATAGGCATATGAATATCTTCATACCCATGATTCAGGCCTGAAACGACAATATTCTGGGCTAGAATCACATTATCACCAATCTTAACCGGACCAATAATCACATTCGAAATTCCGATTCTGGTATGGTTTCCTATTTCCACCTTTCCCATTCCATTGTTAATTGTTGCAAAATCCTCAACTGTGGAATTATCACCTATTATAAAAGGATTAAAGGGCATTACATCCATTCTTGTCCTTCTTCTTATCAATGCATTTTTTCCTTTTTTATGAATCAATGGATTTACGAACAATTTAACCCATGCTCTTGGCCTGGCCTGGTTCTTTGGAATTAAAGCCCACAAAGCCAACTGCTTTAATCGATCATCTTTCTTTATCTTCTTTATTACCGCATTCATATCTCGTTCTCATTTTACTATAACCATACGTTTTACCATTTTTTCATCCTGTCTGCGCAGCTCACAGAAATATACCGCTGCCGCCAGGTCACCGGATATATGGTCGATATTATAAATACCTGCCTCCATATGCCCGTCTATAAGCACCCGCATTAATCGTCCCAATTCATCGTATATCCGTAATCCTACATAGCCATCCTCATAGTTAATGAAACTAATGATGGCATGGTCTATAGATGGATTAGGATATATGGTAAAATCTATAGAATACCGTTCATATTCAGATTCATGAGCTCCACAATCATAAGCCTTGCCCATAGGCCGCGGCTCATACAAAATATCATTAACCACACCAAACTCCGACAAATCCATTCCTGCATCTATAGCTGGGGAAAACCTGTGTAAACGAAGGTCTCCTATATTTACATTCTTAAAATAAACTCTTCTGGGCTCGGGATTGAAGTAATTATGGGCCTGAAAGAATGCAGCTTCATTATCAACCCGGTAGTAAGTCCCCCCTGTGCCGGATATTATGTTATTGATCATTTGATGCCCATCGCTGAGATGATTATTAAAAAGTCGAAATCCATCTTCCCCAACTGATACAATAGAATTATTAAGTATATGATAACCTGTCCCTTCCCGAACAAGGCTGTCATGGCATAAAAAACCCTCCTTGCCAACATCAAAAATAACGTTGTTATAAAAGTAATTATCTCCAAAACCATTCAGCCAAACACCCGGGCCTCTACCATGCTTAATGGTATTATGACGTACAATTCCCGTGGTACCTGTACTTAGGTGAAGGCCGCTGTTCTGCCAGTTTTCATTCCTAAGCCCAAAATTGACGATTACATTATCATATATCTCGCAGTCTTCAACAGCACATCCTACCTGAATACCTTCTCTGGCGGTATTCTCAACCCAGTTATTATAAATTTTTACCCCTTTCAGGTCATGGGGAAACACCCGGATGCTATCACCATTACACTCCCTTATCATCCCTGTATAATGGGGAAAACCTATGTAAATACCCTCACCATTGGTATCGTGTACATGCATGTTATGAACTACTGTATTACGCTGAACAAAATTGCCTCGGTTTGGAGATCCTTCACAGTCGGGATCGGTCTTTATCATCAGGCCGGCAAACCCTGTATTGGAAATTCTTACGTGGTCAATTTCCATATCGGAAGACATCCGCCCAATCGTAAAGCCAATAATTCCCGGTGAACTGGCTTCCGCTATATAAAACCCATATTCATATTCCGGATCTCCGGTGCCTGAGAACCTAAAATACTGGCTATTGTCAATACGTATTCCGTAATGCCAATCACTATTCCGAACCACCACCTGGCCTTCACAATTAATAAACAGCAAAGGATCCTGCCTGCTGCCCCTGAAATTTCTTAGTGCAAGAAACCTTCGCTCTCCTCCCATTATGCAAATTCTATCTCCAGGATTTATATTCAGGGTATCTGCATCAATTGCAAGAACGGTTTTAGGAATTACATAATCACACTCGCAATCTCCTGTAGGTATTTGTTGAGAATACCCCACAGAACATACGCCCAAAAAAATCATAGTCATGTATGTAAAAAAACTCCTCATATAAATTAAAAGCGGCATGAGCTGCTATTTGTTTTGTGAACTTTTATACTTTTTCTTCAAAAATCTATAACAAATGAATTTAACCGCAGGTTACTTTAGTGAATGTGTTGAAAGATAAAATGAGGAGATAAAATATGTCAAGATTTACTGTACCAGAATGGGTTAAAAGGCATAACATTACCTACAACAGCCTGGATGAAGTGCCGCAGGAAGTTTTTGACCGGGTAAAAGCGGGATTAGAAAAATTTAAAATAGAAAACCCGGAAGTTTCAATAGTGATCCCGGCATACAACGAAGAAAAAGATCTTCTAAAGACCTTGTCTTCATTAAGTGAACTACAGACAAAATACAGAACAGAATTAATTGTATCAAATAATAATTCCACAGATCGAACGCAGGAAATCATTGATCGTTGTGGTGTAAAATCAGTCTTTGCAAAAAACCAGGGTATAACCTATGCCAGGCAGGAAGGCATGGAAGCAGCAAAAGGGAAATTTATTCTCAGCGCTGATTCTGATACGATATACCCTCCTACCTGGGCTGACCCTTTAATTGATGCTCTACAGGATACTGAAATTTCATGTGTGTATGGAACATATTCATTTATTCCGGGTACACAAACAACAAGGCCGGCTCTGGGAGCTTACGAAATAGTAGCCGAAAGTTTTTTCAAGGTCAAAAAAATCTACAGGGAATGTGTGCAGGTAATGGGCTTCAATTTTGCCTTCCGCAGGGAAGATGCTTTTACGGTAGGAGGTTATGAACACAACCTTCAAAGACATATAACCGGAAGAAGCGATGATGGATGGATGGCACTATGCCTGATGAAAGTCGGTAAATTAAAACATATAACTACGAAGAAATCCCGTACCTGGACAAGCGACCGAAGGCTTATAGCAGATGGAAGTCTTGGAAAGGCATTTAAAAACAGAATCAGGAAAGAAGTGAGCCGAATCGGTGTATACTTAAAACCGGAGCGATTGACAGAACAAACAAAGGAATATAATGAAGCCGGTTAAAAACCGGCTTTTTATTATCTTTGAAAATATTAAAACTTTACCCCTCCCCCTTCTGACCAACAAAGTAATCTTCCTTGTATTTAAACAGCACATTAAATGTAGTTAAACTTCCATAGATTCGGGTTATGTATTGCTGAAGGTCAATTTTGTCATCATCATTCAGCTTGGAATTGCTATTAATCTTCTGCTCCATTACCCTTAACCGATCCCTGAGCATCACTATTTTATGAAAAAAGTTTTCTACAGGAATTTCCTTGGGAGCAAGTTCATCACTGTAAGGTTTCAGGATCAACTTACCTTTCAGCCATTTATCAGAAACCTGAACCACCTCATTGGTATTACCATACCTTTCAAGAATGTCCGTAAGCATTTGTTGCACATCATTTACAGACAGCACATCAGCTTCCGTAACCTCCTCTATAATTTCCATTTCCTCATCTCTATTCACTTCTACAACACCTTTTCCGGGAAAGCTGATTTTAAATATTTGATATCTGGATGCACAAACAACGCCTTCTCCATGGAGATGATGTTTCACTCTTGAACCAATTCCTAAATCTTTCATAAAAAAATTACTTTATATATATCGCTTTAGATGCCGTAACCACATTACCATTTTTATCAGAAAGAAAAGCATAAAGCCGATACTTACCCGGATCAACAGGGATTTTAAGTAACAAAGAATACCTATCTTCAGCCACGTCAATTTTCCCGGATTCCTTAAACTTTTCCTCTTTGCAAAGATACCAATCTACATGCTTAAATCCCCCAAAACCATCCAGGCTTTTGAGATCAAATTCATGCTTGCTCCCTCGGATAAAACCTTTTTCCGGACCTTCTATATAAATTTGAGGGAAACTACCAGCCATTTTCTTACCACCCCAAACTCGCATCAGATCATAATACGAAGCTTTCCTTCTACCTTTAAAATCCGTTAAGCCAAACCATGTATTAACTCCATCAGCTTTATCACTCCAGCAAAAAGCAAAACCCCCAAGGTTCGTTTCTTTGCGTGCGTCTATATACTTTATCCATTTCCAAAAGTATCTTCGGCCTTTAAAAAAATCTGTATCTTCCTTGTATTCATATCCGTTATTCTCATCAAATGCATAGGGCTGAGGCCCGAATTCAGTGAAAAGATAAGGCTTTCCGGGATAGAACCTATCTATAATTTCCGGCACAGCCATAAGATCCTGTTCCTTATAAACATTCAGACCTATTACATCTATGGATGGAGCATGCGTTTTCAAATCAAGTAATGCGGCAGGCAATTCATCGGTAAAATCAAACACAGCAATAACCGGCCTATGCGGATCAAGACGATGCAGTGTTTTCGCCATCTCTTCCAACTGTTGCAGATAAGCCCTTCTCACCTCCGTCAGGTAAGGTTGCCGGAAGTTTTCCTGAAGCATATTCCATACCGGCCCTCCCAATGTCCAGGCCAGCACCGATTTCTTATTTTTGTACTTCGTAACCAGTTCTTCTGCCTCACGCTGATATTCCTTTACAGCCTCAACATCGTTAGCGAAATCAGTTTTGGGATCAAACCAGATGGAATAGCATACTTTCAGGTCATATTCTTCGGCAATATTTAAAACATTTACATCATACACACCCTGATTATACCTCCGGATGGTGTTTGCACCCATAGCCTTAATCAGCTTAAAATCCCTTGACAATATACTGCGTGTCAGGGGAAGGTGTCCTTCTTCAAG
>JBKBXU010000153.1:6396-10405 GCA_046313675.1 Cytophagaceae bacterium | reverse complement strand
GGACATGAGGTACATGTGGCTTACCAAACATCCGGAAACATTGCCGTATCTGATCCTGAAGCCCTGAGATTTGTAGATTTTGTGTCTGATTTTAACAATCAGTTTGCCCTGCAAAACAATGAATTTGAAGTTGTTTTTGAAAAGGCCATTAAATTTATAAAATCAAAAAAACAAAGCGAAAAGGATATAGAGGAAGTAAGGCATATAAAAGGCCTGATCAGAAAAGGAGAAGCAAAAGCAACGTGCCGGTATGTAGGCATTCCGGATGAGAATGCAAATTTTATTAATATGCCGTTCTATGAGACGGGTCAGGTTCAAAAAAAACCATTGGCCGAACAGGACATTGCGCTGACCATGGAAATAATTGAGAAAATAAAGCCCCATCAGATATACGCAGCGGGCGACCTGGCTGATCCGCATGGCACCCATAAAACTTGTCTGGATGCTATTTTTATGGCTTTGGCAAGGCTTAAAGAGCAAAAACCTTCCTGGTTGAAAGACTGCTGGCTATGGCTCTATCGAGGAGCCTGGCAGGAATGGGATATTGATCAGATAGAAATGGCCGTACCTATGAGTCCGGACCAGGTACTCCAAAAAAGATTGGGCATATTTAAACACCAGTCACAAAAAGACGGAGTAGTATTTCAGGGATCAGATTCCAGGGAGTTCTGGCAACGGGCAGAAGAAAGAAACCGCGCCACTGCTGACCTCTACAACAAGCTGGGGCTACCAGAATATGAAGCCATTGAGGCATTTGTTCGATACCATTATTAGGTGTACACAAACCAGGCCGGCATCTTCATTGCCCCTTATGGGAGTCTTTAATAGGCAGCAACATACCCGCTAGTGCCGGACGATGATTTTGCTGACACTGGTTCTTCCATCTGAAGTTACACGGCAAAAATATATGCCCTCTGGTAAAGAATTAGTAAAAGTATGCAGGTGATTGCCCGCCGAAAACTCTTTCTGAAGCACTACTTCCAATACCTGGCCAAGTGAATTTATTATTTCCACCTTTACCTTGGCAGATTTCTTTATCTCCAAGGCAAGGCTGACCTGGTCAGAAAAAGGATTGGGATATACACTCAGAGCAATATCATCATCTTCACCATTGCTAACTGCCACCACCGAGCTATAAGCATAAAACTCATCACCATTCATAATCCTTAGCCTGTAATAATTGATTCCGGGAGAAGGCGTTGGGTCAGTAAAAGTATAATTACGGGTATTGTTGTTACCAGAGCTGTTATCTGAATATCCAATTTCTACAAATTCTGTCCCGTCTGCAGACCTTTCCACAGCAAAAGCCAGGCTATGCTGGCTATAGACTTTCCAATCCAGTTTGATGGTATTACTTTCCGTCTTTCCTGAAAAATCAATAATATCCAGGGACATTGGAGCATCACAAAGGTTTGTGGCCAGAGTCATTAGCCATAAACCGTCTGCAAGCCCGCTTATAATGGTTTCCATACATACATAATCCCCCGGTTGCTCAAAGAAAGTAAAATTTGTGGTATTGAATTCACTATGCCACAAACTCGGATTGTGTGCAGGGTAAAAATAAGGTCTCTGGGCAGCATGAGTGGCTTGAGGAGCCGGCCCTTCTGCAATCTCACCTATCGGAAACAGATGCGGTTGAAGACTATAAATGGTAGCATAACTACTGGTTATGGTGTTTGGCAAATCCTGAGTAGCAATAAATCCCAAACCCCAGGGATTAAGTCCGAAGGTATAGTCCAACACACTTGTAGCCATATTACGGTGTGAACCATTTCCCGAGGCTAATTCATATTGTAAAACTCCGTGACCTACAGCAAAAAATGAGTATAAACTTGCCCATGTGGAGTTATGAGGGGTTTTCCAAAGATTATTAGCTGTATTAGCTATTCCGGCAAAATAATTTAAATCATTGTTTACGGAAGTAGAAATATTTCCAAAATGTGGCAACAACCGACTATGAGCACTCATGTTAAGATTTGACCATGCTGCCCAATAACCCGCCCCAGCTGCATTCCCATACGACTGAGCATCTGTCAGGTATTGGGCTACACTGGTTAAGTTGTAAAGTTCAATCGCTGCCAACTCCATATTATCGTTTAAACTATTATCTGCATAAAAGATTTCATGGCCTCCCTGCCACCAAGCTACAGCCTCCGTTGAAGCTTTTGCTTTTGCAAAAATCTGTATAGCTTTTGCTTCACAAACATCTGCATATGCCGAATATCCTTCTGAACGAAACACCTTAGCCCCCAATGCAAGAGCAGCGGCAGTAAGCCCCATTTGTGTTCTCGAAAATGCTGAATAACATTCTCGCTGGCCATCCAGGGCATCATTCTCAGGAAGTCGGGCCGGCCATTGCTGGTGATCCAGGTATCCCCCTGTCTGAATAATGAATTCATCCTCATCCGGCATAGTTTTAAGAAGAAAATCCAAGCCATGCTTAATTTCGTCCAACATATCGTTTAATTCTGTCTGAGAGTACAAATGCTTTTCCCTAAAGATCTCCGGCATTAATTCATAAGACCTTAATAGAAAATACGCGCTATATGCATTGGTAAGGGTAAACTTTATATAATCTCCTGCATCATACCACCCCCCAAGCATATCCACTTTTTTCTCCCCGGCATCCGGTGACCAACTTCCATTATCGGTACCATTTCTCCTCCAAATAAGACAGGAAGCATCTCCTAAATGAGAAACTTCATGATCAAGGCAATCTTCAGACCCACTTCTCCGAACCCTGAACATACGTAAAACCTGCTCCAGCATAAACTCATAGGGCCTGCAGCTTATTCGTATGTTTATACTTTCTATCTCATCAATTTCTATGGTATATATACCCTCCTCCTGAATAGTTGAAAAATCAATAACATAATTAAATGCCTTGGGCATAAAATTACCTGCTCCGGCTGCACTCGCTCCGAGGTTCCCGTCGAGAACAAGGGAAGATGATGAATTTTTTACTCTCCAGGCCAGGCCTGAACAATTATCATCAGACATTATAATTACCCTTTTTACCTGGTCAGGCAAATAACCTGCCTGATTGTATCGCACATAACGTGCTGCATGTACACTTTGAGGAAGAACTAAAAGAAAAAGCAATACATAACAAGATGTTTTCATAGTACTTATCATTGGTTTTCGGAAAGGTAAAAAGAGCCTTTAAAAAAATGATAGACAACCTTGATTTATTATAGTTTTAGCCATTTTTTGATAAGAATTATACCCCTGAAATGTAAAGAATAGTACCTAAAATTATTGAGGTAAAACCAGGGAATGCAATAAATCCTGAAGATCTATATAATATTAGTACCTATTACGAACGGTCAAGTATAAATTGCTCCCAATTTTCAGGGTGATCCCCTTTTTTTAAAATAGTTTTTGATATTCTCTCCTGAATCTTATTTCTAAACTTAGAACAGGTAACCCTGGAAACTCCAAGGCATGAGGACACTTCTTCAAGAGACATATCTTTATGAGCAGAGACTGAAACATACATTAAATAAAAAGCCTTATTTAAAGGAAAACGAACACCCTGAAAAACAGTAGACGTAGTTAGTGATTCAACATAATTACAACGAGTACATTTTCTTGCTCTATGGAAGCCATGAAAAGAAAATCTGTTATTCTGGCATTTTTTACAAATAAATCCCTGCTTCCACTTTAAATCTTCCAAATAAGTTAAACAGGAAAGTTCCGTAGGAAAGATTTTACTAAAATCATTAAAAGACACTCCTTTCGACAATAAACGGGCTTTTTTCTCCTCGATTACTTCTTTATTAAGTAACCAGTTATCTTTATCCAACTTAGAAGCCATGCGATCCAACTCGGAAGCCATACGTTTAAGGTTTTCATTGGCATCCTGCAACTCAACTGTTTTATTCTCCAAATCAATGGTTCTTTGAGAGACCTTCTCTTCCAATTCCCTGTTCACCTTCTCCTGGAGTTCCTTATTTACTTGTAATTGCTGAATCAATAATTCATCTGCTTTCTCCTTTTGGTCTTTCAA
>JBKBXU010000153.1:0-6386 GCA_046313675.1 Cytophagaceae bacterium | reverse complement strand
ATCCGGTCTCCTATAGCGAAGGAAAGGATCACAACCTCTGCAACAATTCCATAATTAAGACTGTAGACCGTAAACAAATTATGAGGAATTAAGTCAAATACCCTGAGCTGGTATAATAAGATACCTGCTAAAACAAACGAAAAACCCAGGATAAAATAACGTGCTGCTTTATATCCCTGCCTTAATAACCGAAAAGCATGAAGATAAATAAGCATGAATGGAATAAGGTAGATGTATTGAGAATAAAGAACAAAATCCTGGTTCAACTCAACAAACTTAACTATAATGTAAAATAAAATACCGGTCCAAACCCACTTAAATCGAGCATTTTCTTCCAGTGAATAATCCAGGAAAAAGCGCGCATAAAAAGAAAATGTAGTAATAAACAAAACAGGTGCAACGAATATATTTGTTATATAATTGATTTGAGGATATGAAGGCCATAAAAATTGAAAGCCAAAACCATCCTCAACAAAAGAAATCAAGCCGCAACATAAAACATAAAATACATAAAACAGATTAACCAATTCCCTGGATCGAACAAAAATGAGGAAATTGTATACCGCCATTATCAACAATATACCATAGAAAAGACCCAAAAAATAGTACTCCCGGGCAAGGTAGGAAGTGAAATAAGCCTGAGATCGAATTTTAAGCTCAAATCCCATCGGGTAGGCAGAACGTACTTTTAACATATATTTTTGCACCCGCCCGTCCGAAGGCTGCAAATCAAATGCTAAGTTAGATATTTTGTATTTTCGTAGATTAAAATCTCTCCCATGACCGGCTTTCTGTTCATGCACAAAGCCCGAAGCATCCACATAGTACAAAACCATTTCTTCTGCGTGCAGGGAATAAGATTCAAGTACATATTTTTTCTCAGGGACTGAACCTTTAAGATGAAATTTTAGCCAATAGGTATGGGAAGAATTGGCCATATAAGCGTATGAACTTTCATTTACATGAAACAGAGAATCTCCATCAAAAAAATCTGTAACTGTCAGTACATTTGAAGAGTCCGCAAAAACGGACAAATAATTTCCCTCCAAAGGAAATTCATCAATAATTTTATCTAATAGCAGAATATTCTGAGCATACATAGACAACGGAGAAGCAATCAGAAAGAAAATAATCCCTGTCGTTAATCTGAAAAGCTTCCCAAGTTTGTTAAGGTGCATGTATAAAAATACTTAAAATAATAATATTGTAAATAAAAAACCATTCGGTATTTTTCTCATATATTTAAGAATAAGAAGTCAATTTATAGACCAAAATAGCTATATTCGTTTTGCCAAAATGAAAAGTAATGAAATATTATCTTCTTGTCTTTTGCCTTGTCATTTTTTTTACTGCAAAAGCCCAGCAAAACGTTTACGACCTCAAAAATCCCGGAAAAGACGAAGTCAAGCTTTGTGGAAGGTGCTTCGATGCATTTAACGAAATGCCCGTGGAAGTGGAATTAGGAGCTGTCATAAATTCCGAAAACGAAATAGTTTTTGTTCTAACCGACCAAAAGTACTTTTCATCATTTTTCAAAAACAAACTGGATGGCATCGCCATAGATCTGGTTAGTAAAAACCAGTATGTGTGCAATGAGCCTAACCGACTAAAAAAGCATTGGGCACACAGCGGAACACTTCTTGAACCTTTTTATCTCAAGGATCTGAAAAAAAACACCATAATTGCCGAAAACGGAATTATGATCATTAAACTCGGGAAAGTTCCTGATAAATTAAAGAATAAAGAACTTGAAGCCAATATACTTTTTATTATAGATGGCTATGTCTGCCATTACTACCGCCTACACAACATCCCGGGTCAGGCCTGGGATCTGCTTGATATGGGAATGTTTATGGATTCTATTGTTTATTCCGACAAATCAACCCCGTTAGTAAGTTCATCAGAAACCGCTAAAAAATACTTTCAAAGCAAAAGGTTAAAATTTATCATCCCTTTTGAAAAGGGCAAATCGGAATATTCCAAGGAAGATATTAAACCCATATATGACTCATTAAACCTTACAGACTTTACGATCCGAACCATTACCATAAAAGCCTTTTCATCCGTGGAGGGCAGTGAAGAGAAAAACATGGAGTTACAACAAAAAAGAGCCTCCAGTATTTCTCAGGCATTGCAAAGCTATCAAACTCCTTCTATTGAAACAGACATATATGTTTCAGAAAACTGGATAGAGTTTTTGAACGATATACATAACTCTCCTCACACATACCTTAGTATCCTTTCCAAAAACGAAATAAAAGAGCAACTCAAGAACAAAAAAACAGCGGAAGAACTTGAGCCGATACTAAAAAATCACCGTAAAGCAATACTAATAATAGAGCTTGAAAAGAAAAGCTCATTAACGAATGTAGAGCCTGAAAAACTGGTGGAATTGTTTGAAGAAGCAATAAAAGAGAAAAATATCTCCAGGGCTTTGGAAATACAGAATACCGTAATGCACAGAATACGCAATTATGAGCTTGCTCCTACCCTGTCCGTTAAACTGGAAATACCAAAAAAACTTGAGTTTGGAGAACTATTAAATAATCGTGCGGCTTTCAACTATTTATACAACCCGGATGCTTATGCCGCCTTACTGGAGTTTCAGGAACTGGAAGATTTACTGCCCGAAGACGGCAAAATCAAATACAACATCTGTGTACTCAAATTTCAACTTTGGCTACAGGGAGATCATATTGTAAAACCAGAGGAAATTAAAAAGGACATTTCCCGTCTATCATCCTATGGAGTCGCACCCGGCTTAATTGACAGAATGAATGTCAATTACAGCATCATCATGTGTGAAACCTACATGCAGCAAGGAGACTACCTCAATAAGGATAAAAGTTTAAAGTACATACAAAACAACTACAAATATGTACAAATGACGGATGATGACCTTGTAAGTCTGGCGCAGTATTTTGTCACCTATAGTAAATACGACTGGGCTACCCAACTACTGGAACCACACATCACTAAGGTTGACGCAGGTGAAAATCTTATCTTTTATTATGTCAACCTTACCATAGCGAACTATAAATCATCAAAACACAACCAGATCTATCATAGTGTTTTAATGAATGCCGTACAGAAAAATGAAGAAAGGTTTTGTACTCTCTTCAACTCGATCACCAAAGGAGGAATAAGCTTCCAACTTTTGGAGGATGATCACCTGAAAAAGGTGTATTGCGAGAATTGTCGTTAATTTACCTCAACAGATTGATTTTGTCTGTACTTTTGAAGTTGCTTTTCATCAGTCAGATCTAAGCGAAGTGGCGTTATAGACACATAGTTATTCTCTACTGCCCATCGGTCAGTACCCTCTTCCGTACCTTCAAGAGGAGTGACTGTAAACCAAAAGTGTTGTCTCCCCATAGGATCTCTGTCTTCCACTACCTTTCCATCGTAATGTCGCACAGACTGTCTTGTCCATTTAATACCAATCGGTTCTTCTGGAAAATTAACGTTAATAAGTTCCGGAGAAGTATCCTGTAGAAGTGCTTTAAGAACCTTTCTTACATAGGGAGCTATTTTATCAAACTCCGGATTATCCCTGGTTACAGGTGTACTGAAAGCAATCCCTTTTTTCCCTAACAGCGTTGCTTGTTTGGCTGCCGCTAAGGTACCAGAATGCCACATGGAATTTCCTAAATTAGGCCCAAGGTTGATCCCGGATAATACCACATCAATATTATCCCATTGAAAAAGTCCAAGGGAAACACAATCTGCCGGTGTGCCATTCACCCTATAAGCCTCATAACCATCTATCTTGGTATACTTATAAGTCAGAGGCCTGGAAGAAGAAATAGCATGGCCCATAGAAGACTGCTCCACATCAGGCGCCACTATACGGACTTCTCCAAACTCAGAGGCGATATCTGCCAAAGCTTTTATTCCGGGACTATATATTCCATCGTCATTTGATATCAAAATTCTCATATTTCTATTAATTGATTTAATAAAATAACAATCATAAATGCTTTTAGTTAATCTGATGATCATAAATTTAAAAATGCGTGTAGTATTATTGCATAACCCCAAAGCCGGCGAAAAAGAGTATTCAAAGAAAGAGTTAATAAATAAATTCACTTCCTTAGGGGCAGATGTGGTATATCAGTCTACAAAAGAAAAAGACTACGAAAAGGCTCTTGACCCGGAATATGACCTGGTGGTAATAATTGGTGGTGACGGAACTATAAATAAAATAGCAAGGAAGTTAATTAATAACAATACCCCCATTGGTATAATACCTGCAGGAACCGCCAATAATATAGCCAAAAGCCTTAATATAGAGGGAAATCCGGAAGAAATCATAGCCTTATATAAAAATGATAAAATACAATGGTTTGATGTGGGTTTGGTACAAAGTTCGTTTGGAAAATTATACTTTTTAGAATCCTTTGGTTTTGGCCTTTTCGCACACCTCATGTTTATAGTATCAAATCTGGAAAAAAGGCTCATGCCGGAGTTTGAAAACACAGAAGAGCAATTGAAATTCTTCATAGAGCTTATGAAAAGACTATTGAAAACATACGATGCTCCTTACTATCAGATTACGGCAGACGGCACAGATTTATCCGGACACTATTTACTTGTAGAAGTTTTAAATTTACCATCCATTGGCCCAAACCTCATCATGTCTCCCTCGGCAGACCCTGAGGACGGATACCTGGACCTGGTATTAATCAAAGAAGAGGACAGGCATAATTTTATGACTTTCCTCGATCATTGCCTGACTCACTCATGCCTGGATTTTCTACCTGTAAAAAAGGTAAAACAGGTTAAAGTTACATGCAATCAGTGCGAATTTCATAATGATGACCAATTTAAGTTTAAAGAACCTTCAGATCACCAGCACGAACTATTTATAGAGCTAAACCCCCATGCATTAAAAATCCTTGTTAGCTGATTATTTGTCATAAGTTTTTACCATTTTTACAAAAAGAACAGTTTATGAGAAAGCAAAAATTTGCCAAAGATTCTCGCGTGATCAAAGCTGAAATGGTTTTGCCCAATGACACCAATCCATTAAATAATCTGATGGGAGGCCGGATGATGCACCTGATGGACGTTGTTTCTGCTATTTCTGCTCAAAAACATTCAAACCGTGTCGTAGTTACCGCCTCAGTAGATAATGTCTCCTTTTCGCATCCCATCAAACTAGGAAATGTCATAACCCTTACGTCACAAGTCACCAGGGCTTTCAGCTCTTCCATGGAGGTCTATATCGAAGTTTATGCGGAAGACTTTTCTACAAATTCAAGAATAAAAACCAATGAAGCTTTCTTTACTTTCGTTGCTGTAGACCAGGGAGGTAATCCAATTGATGTCCCAGAGTTAATACCTGAAAGCGACGAAGAGAAGAAATTATATGATGGGGCATTAAGAAGAAGGCAACTGCGCCTTGTTCTTGCAGGGAGGCTGAAGCCTGAAGATGCTACTGAATTAAAAAATTTTTTCAATAATTTGAAGTAAAAAGGCCGCCATTAAGGCCGCCTTTTTACTTCAAATTAGTTAAGCTATAATAGTGAGTCAAGCCCCCCGGATTACTCTCAATAAGAAAGCGATAACCGCTAATACCAATAGCACGTGTATTACACCTCCAACGGCATCACCGAATCCAAGGAATCCTACCAGCCACATGATCACCAATACGATAGCTATAATATAAAGCAGATTTCCCATACTATTCTTTTTTATTTAACATTCATACTATTGTACTATAATATAACTGGTAGCGTTTGAAATTGTTTTCATGAAATCAATCTCCATGAAAGTTATTTTCAATCAACCGGTTTATGTCCTCTTCCTTTAGAGGCTTTGAAATACATTCCAATACACCCATCATCAGAAATTCCTGGCATTCCTCCGCTTTGAAAGCAGATGAAATCAAAGCAACTCTTACTTGTTTCCCAACATGTATGCCGCTGCTCTTAAGTTCATCCAATATATCTTTCGCACCCATTTCAGGCATAACCTTATCCAGGAGTATCAAATCCGGACAAACACCTGCTTCTGAATCCTGGCAGGAATTTTTTATATAAGACAAACCCTCATTTGCATTTTTAAAGGTCCTGAGTGTCTCAGAGATTTTTAATTTATTCAACAATTTTGTTGAAAGGAAATTATGTATCCCATCATCATCTATAATCACAACCTTGTTTAACTTGGTTTTTACCTCCATGTCATTTTTTATAGTACCCCTGTTTTCAAAACAAATATTTTTTTCATAATGTTTATATGGAAAAAATATAACGTATTAAATAATTAATTATTACTGGCGTCCGGTTAAAAAACAGGATTAGGTTTAGTCTCTTGGAAAAGTTATACTTACGGAAATAAAAAAAGAGGAAGACTCTACAATTGGACCTGTCTTGCCTTCCTCC
>JBKBXU010000152.1:0-10421 GCA_046313675.1 Cytophagaceae bacterium | reverse complement strand
GTCTGATGAGAAGTTATATGAATTAATACATAAAAGGGAGTTTGTTAAGCTAGGCACTTTTATGCCTTTAGAATGTGCAGATGAGCTCGAGCGCTTTATTTACAAAAATTTCCTGTCAATGATTTCTATTATCAGGTAGTTCTTTCTCTTCGTCTTCCGCATCACTCAAATCAGGTAGAGTCAACAAAACAAAAAGAGTTATAAAGGACAAAAAACATGCAATGGTAAACCACACCCAGTATGATCTACCGATACTGCTGGCATATTGGCCACATATGACCGGAATTATAAAGAGAATAAAAAATGCAGCTACAATTACAGCAAAAACTTCCATTAGCTAAAAGACAAGTCAAAGGATTGGTTGATCTTAGGTAAAAATCCTTCTTTTAGTAAATCATAATTTTGGTAATTTTCCTTAGAGATTGACAATTCCATTCCGGGCGAAAAGGTGATGATCAGTTCTTCAACAGGATCTTTCCCCTTAAATACAGGATTAAAATTCAAGGAGATTGAACTTATATCCGAATAGTTGTATTCTTTCATACTTCCCGTCAGCCTGTTTCTTAATACGAAAGAATGGTCTTTTATAATTATCTGCTTTAGGGAATCTTTAAAATTAACATATAAGATAACTAAGGGAAGAACACCAGCCAATAGCTTAAACCAAAGATTTATGTAAGCACCATTAAAGTGTTTATGAATAAGGAGTAATAAAATTACATAACCAAGCAATGCAAGGAAAATTCTTAAATAAAAAAACGGCTTATATGACGATTTTATCACCCTTAGATTTATTTATTAACTTACTAAACCGATAATTTACAAAATTGTTACCCCAATAGCGTTTACTTCAGGCTAAGCGTCCCATACTCGGAAAGTATGTATTCCTGGCCTTTTTTTATAAGTATACGCTGGTTGCCTTCTATTTTAAAACCATCATATTCATTATTAACAACCATTTCACCTTTCGTATCAATAACGCCGTAGAAGTTATTTTTTTTCACCACAGCCAAATTGTTTTCAAAATTTCCAGCCTCCTGAAACTGGATATCTATGCCAATTTCATTTTTGGTAGAAAGATACCCCCATTTTGAACCCTTCTTGATTGGGGCAAGGCCATCTCCAAAAGTACCTATGGTCTCAAAAAGTGGTTTATACTCATTATTACATTTGGAATTCATCAATCCACATGCCTTCTTCAATTGGACATTATAATACCCTTCACCCGCATATTGAACGTTTTTGGCTTTTACCTCTAAAACGGGCTCTCCTTTTTCATTTATAAGGCCATATTTATCTTTTTTCATAACAATAGCCGGCCAATCAGGAATCTCAGGATTTTCCCTGAAATTGCTCATATTATCATATTCAGGTGCAACTATTACCGTCCCATTGGTTCTCACAATTCCGTATTTACCATCTTTCTTAACTTTTAAATAATTAGGTAAAGAGGGCCAGATGGCATCATACTCAACCGGAACAAGCACCTTGCCATGGACATCGGCAATACCGTGCTTACCTTTATTATTTAGGCGTATGACAAGCTTTTGAAGAAAATATTCAAATTCAGCATCATCGTATTCAGGAGAGATTAAATACTTTCCATCCCGATTGATCATACCCCATTTCCCTTTTTCCTTTACAAGAGCAAGGTTTTCTGTAAATGCCGTGGCCTCTTCGTATCCATTTGGAAAAAGTAATTTCCGGGATGTAAAATCATAAAAATGGGTTTTACCATCAATAACCACCCGCAGGTTTATAATGCTATCGTTCGACATAACCCGCTCAAAAACCTGGTTCGTAATGGTATTCAGATCTTTGTTATAAAGCTGTATTCCTCCTTTATCGTTGTGGAGCATGAATATTGTACCGGCTTCATTCCGTTCAATTTTAGGGTAAGCAGGAGCCAGTACGAATTTATTGAGGCGGTTTATCAATCCATATTTTCCGTCTTTCCTGACAATGGCCGTATTATTGATAAAAGATGTTGCCTCATCGTATTCAGGCTTAATCAATACTTTTCCAAGCCTGTTGGAGTAACCGTATTTCCCATTCTTTTTAACCCCAATATAACCTTCGTTTAGGTCTCCAATATGTTCATATTCCACAGGGAGTAAAACATCTCCCCTAAGGGTAGTCAGGCCATATTTGCCTTCTTTGGACATCAGGAGAATTTCATCGTCCTTGTAGGAAATGGAATCGTAACTTAGTTCACTTAGTTTCTTGCCAATGTGGTCGATAAGCCCCCATTTACTTTCCTTTTTTATAGCAAAAGTATAGGATCCGACTTTGCGTATTTTTTCAATAGAGGGTTCATATAAATAACCACAGTTCACATGGTTAAGGATACCATAAAGATCATCCTTTTGAATAAGGGTTGCCACATTGGAAAGGACTTGTATAAAAGGATATTTAGGCTGGCATATAAAACTCCCCTTTTCTTCATTAAATAAGCCCCACAGCTCACCTTTTCTAACCCAGGCTAGCTCGGTATATGGCACAGGGAATATTTCAGCATACTGGGGATGAATCATCATTTTACCCCTGTCGTCCATAAGCCCCCAAGCCCCCTTTTCCATAATCCAGGCTTTTCCGTATCGGAAGTTGGTAATTTTGTCGTACTTAGGACTGATGATTACTTTTCCATCACAATCAATAACTCCAAACTTTAAGCCCTTCTGCACAACCGCCTTGTTATCAACATAGGGAGATACTTTGGTATAGGATGGCTGAATCACCCAATGCCCCATAAGATTTACGTAGCCCCACTGACGGTTGCTTCCATATTTTGGAACCAGATCCTCCGGACAACTATTTCCTTTCTGAGCAAAGGATTCTATGATGGTAAAAAAGATACCAAGAATAGCAAAAATTAGTAAACGCGTCATTTTATCAGACTTCATAAATAAAAAACGATCAATCAACCAGGCGTATTGAATCGCAGTGCAAAAATTAATATATAAGACTTTCTAGTCCTTTTTACCGTGCCTGTCTGCAAGCACATTGATCACCTCATCCAAATCTATGTTTTTCTGCTCAAGCAATACCAGATAATGAAATAACAAATCCGCCGCTTCTCCTAAAAATAAATCTTTATTATTGTCTTTGGCTTCAATGACCAATTCTACCGCTTCCTCTCCTACTTTTTGAGCTATTTTATTTACTCCTTTAGCAAATAAAGAGCTGGTATAGGACGTATCGCTTGGGTTATTCTTACGATTTCTGATGACTTCTTTCAAATGATTAAGAAAGGCCGCTTTTCCTGTGTTTTTTTCATTCCAGCAGGTATCACTTCCGGTATGACAAGTAGGGCCTATGGGTGTGACTTTAATTAAGAGTGCATCTCCGTCACAATCGACTTTTATATCTTTAACAAGCAGGAAATTTCCTGAAGTTTCACCCTTAGTCCAAAGCCTTTGTTTACTTCGACTGAAGAAAGTCACTTTCCCTTCCTGGGAAGTTTTTTCATATGCTTCCTTATTCATATATCCTGTCATTAAAACCCTGGCGGTTTCTATATCCTGGATAATGGCAGGAATAAGGCCATTTGCATCTTTAGAAAAATCAATATTCATATCCTTATAGGTATATTCTGCTGTTTTAAAAATTGTTTTAAATCGGGAATAGCAATTTCCTTGAAATGAAATATGCTGGCAGCAAGTGCAGCGTCTGCTTTTCCATCTTGAAAAGCACCCACAAAATGCTCCATTGAACCTGCACCTCCGGAAGCAATAACCGGAATGGAAGCCCGTGAGGAAATCACCGATGTTACCTCATTTGCAAAACCACCTTTGGTACCATCATGATCCATAGAGGTTAACAAAAGCTCCCCGGCTCCCCTGTTTTCTACTTCTTTTGCCCAGACAAAGGTATCAATATCTGTAGGCTTTTTACCCCCATGTGTATGCACCCTGCTTTTCCCTTCGTGCAACCTTGTATCTATGGCCACTACGATGCATTGGCTGCCAAATTCTCTGGCCAAAACATCTACCAAAGAAGGATCTTTGACGGCAGAAGAATTGATTGAGATCTTATCCGCTCCGGCATTCAAAAGAGCAGAAACATCTTCCAGGCTTGAAATCCCTCCTCCAACGGTAAATGGTATGTTTATTTCAAGGGCTACTCTTCTTACCAGCTCGACGAGTGTCTTACGTTTTTCATTGGTAGCTGAGATGTCAAGAAAAACCAGTTCATCTGCGCCCTGTTCGGCATACAATCGGGCAAGCTCTACAGGATCACCGGCATCACGCAAATTTTCAAAATTTACGCCTTTAACCGTTTTTCCATCCTTTACATCAAGGCAGGGTATAATTCTTTTTGTCAGCATATGTTTGCTTCAAAATTATTTACTAAATTCCGCAAGATCGTTTAATGAAATATTCCCCTCATAAAACGCTTTTCCGACAATAGCTCCGTAAACTCCCATTTCTTCCAGGCGAAACAAGTCATCTTTGGTTGTTACACCACCGCTGGCAATCAATTTTACCTCAGGAAATTTAGTTAATATATCAGTATATAAATCAAATGAAGGCCCTTGCAATAAACCATCCTTTGCCACATCCGTACAAATTATATATTCAATTCCGCTGGATTCCTGGTATTGGCTGATCAGGTCAAAAACACTGACCTCTGTGGTCTCCTGCCACCCCGCCACAGCAATCATTCCGTTTTTTGCATCAGCACCCAAAATAATTTTCCCCACACCAAAGCGGCTTATCCAATTTTTGAACAGGTCAGGATTTTTAACCGCAACACTGCCCCCTGTTACCTGAGAAGCACCACTGTCAAAAGCCAATTGAATGTCTTCATCGGATTGAATGCCACCACCAAAATCAATGGCTAATCGGGTGTTCGTGCTAATCGCTTGAAGAACTTTATGGTTAATAATCTTTTTCTGCCTGGCACCATCCAAGTCTACCAGGTGCAGGCGTTTAATACCTGCATCTTCAAAAGCTTTGGCTACTTCCAGAGGATTTTCGTTGTATTGTTTTTTTTGGTTAAAATCCCCCTGGGTAAGTCTCACACATTTGCCATCAATAATATCAATGGCCGGAATTATCTCAATCATAGTTTAAAATTGTGCAAGCAAATTACGGAATTTAAGGCTTAAATAAAAAGCTGAAACAGATATAACATCAGGATCAATAAGGAACAGATCTTATAATTGGCAATAAACATCCGGCTTAAAAATAGGACTCAGGAAACAACTTATTTTCTTTATGGATATTAACCTGTCCTTTTAGTCCTGTAAGAATAATAATTCATGACTGTTTCAAGAGCCATTCGCATAGCTTGATTGATGGGATAGAACTTTCCGGAAAGGTTAAAGTCAATTGCATACAATTTCATATAGAAATCACTCATAACAGGTATATTGCCGCCTGATTTGATTGTTTCCAATGCTTGCTGATAAACCTCAGCCTGCTCTGATTTAATAAGTTTGCAGGTAATAAGTTTAGCATGGCCATCTTTATCTTTGGTAGCTGAAAAACCAAAAAGTCTGCAAATTAATCCCCTATATGGATATTCAGTGCACAATCCGCCGAAGTTACTTAGAAATGGATTGAATAAGGCACAGAAGGGATCTTCGGTTTTTTTAATTTTTTCCCAAAAATCGAGTGCCTTCCCCTGATGGTACAAGTAATAGGCTAAAGGAAGAAATTCAATAGGCGTAGCTTCAATATCGGCTTTTTTGCAACATTCTCCACAACCTTCTTTGCATTTCAGCACAGAAGTGGTTTTAAATTTTTCGATTTCAGCATCCAGCTCTTCATATACTTTTTGAACAGCTTTAACTTTCTTTAGCAGAGTCATATATGGGTTTGATAAAAGTGCGAAAAGGTAGAATAAATTTGGCACATTTTACGCTTTATACCACAAAATATTTTTTCAACCTTCAGCTGGCTTACCTGCCGGATTCTAAACCGGAAAAGTCTGAAATAAATTCAATTATCTTAATATAATTCCTGCGGCAAACCGACCGGCCTTATTTTGAGATTGACGGGCGGAAAAAAACATGTTTGGGTTTGAATAGGTGCAGATTCCTGCTACCTCAATGGATTCTTCAGGAACTCCTAAAGATAGCAGTTGTTGCTTATTGGCCTCCCATAGGTCAGGATACCCTTTGCCTGACTCGGGATCAATATGAATTAGCTGTTTATGTTCGCCAAAGGCTTTGAGGAACCGTTCAACCACTTCCTCTCCTACCTGATACACATCCTGGCATATAGAAGGGCCGATCCCGGCAAGTACGTTTTCCGGATTGGTGCCATAAGTGGAAACCATCTTTTCTAAGGTAAGAGAAAGTATTTTACCGACTGTCCCACGCCAACCTGCATGAACAGCAGCAACGGCATGATTTTGTCTGTCATAAAGCAGTACCGGTACACAGTCAGCAGACATTACCGCTATACATATCCCTTTTTTATTGGTAATCAATGCATCGGTATCCGGGAAATCTTTTACTCTGTCAACTATTCCTACCTTATTACCGTGCGTCTGCCCGGGAATGACCAGGTTGGGAGGTTCACAGTTCATTGCTGCGGCAACCCTACTTCTGTTTTCCATTACATTTTCTTCCTTATCGCCAACATTAAAGCTCAAATTCAGCGTACCTGTGTGATCCTCACTTACCCCTCCTTCTCTTCCTGATATAAAATGATTTATTTCTTTAACCAATGATAGATTATTAAATTGGTAGAGAGCTAAGTCATTTTGAAATTTATACTGGAGCATTATTGATTTTTGAAATAAATTTTGAAATCCGAACCCTTTCCTTCTTCAGAAACAAGGTCAATCTTTCCGTGTGCATTTTCTACCATTCTTTTTACGGTATAGAGGCCAACACCGCTTCCTTCCACTTCAGGGTGCAATCTACGAAACATAGAGAATAATTTATTTTTTTTCCTTGGGTTAATGCCTAATCCATTATCCCTGATACCCACTAATGTATATCCATTTTCTCTATAAGAATATAGTTCCACCATATTTACCCTATCCATTGACCTAAATTTTACGGAATTAGACAGCATGTTATAAAATATGCTTTTCATATTTTCTCTATTCAGGTAGACAAATGGCTCGCGAAAATCGGTACGTAAAATGGTACCTGATGCTTGTATATGGGCTTTAAGGGCTTCAATTGCTTCCCCCAAAGCTTCATTCAGATTAACTTTATGCTTATGTCCGTTAAGCTCCCTCTGAACTTTGGTGATGTTAATAAGGTCGTTTATGGTACGATTCAACTGCCCGACTGATTGATTCATCATATCGACCATAACATCGCAATCTTCATCTTTTTTATGGTTAACTACGACATCGTTAATAGCCTCAATCAAACCCTGAAGGTTTGAAACAGGAGCCTTTAGTTCATGTGAAGCAGTATAAATAAAATTATCTATATCTCCATTAATCACGACCAATTCCTTGTTTAATTCTTCAAGCTTTTGGCTTTGCTCTTTACTTTTCTGTATGTCGGTACAGGTCCCAAACCATTTTACAATATTACCTTTATCATCTTTCATGGGAATAGCACGTGCCAGAAACCAGTGATATTTGCCCTCTGAGCTTTTTAAGCGGTATTCTTTTTCAAAATTCTCCCCAAGCATAAATGAGTTCTTCCATAACTGAATAGTATCTTCCCTATCCTCTTCATGCAATATTTGCTGGATACCCAGATCTTTGGATTCTTCGTAGCTTAAGCCGGTAAATTTATACCAGAAAGTATTAAAATAATCAAGATTGCCATCTGTATTTGATGTCCATACAATCTGCGGTAAATTATCTGCAAAAAACTGAAATTCAGAAGAAATTGTAAACATAGCTAATGATTTTCAAGGCAAAACATCTCAAATATTGGCTTTGTTTAAAATTGTTGATATCTTTTCTGATAATATAAATATTCATTTATCAGATATAATAATTATTACTAAATACGACTCAAAACTAGGGAGCAGGATTTGGAAATTTAGAATTAATAGCTTCAATAGCTTGCAACAAGTCATTGTCTGCTTTATAGTTTATGCTCTCAATATTTTCTTGTAATTGTGCCATAGTGGTAGCTCCAATTATTGTACTTGTAACAAATGGACGCGTGTTAATAAAAGATAATGCTAGTTGAACAGGACTTATAGACCGTTCTTTTGCCAGTTGGACATATAATCTGGTAGCTTTATCAGCTTGTTCGTTAGAATAGCGTGACATTTGAGGAAAAAGTGCGAGACGGGATTTTTCAGGTTTATGGCCAATGTATTTCCCAGTCAAAACTCCAAAAGCCAGAGGTGAATAAGCTAATAAACCCACCTGCTCTCTGATGGAAATCTCAGAAAGGCCTACTTCAAACGTACGGTTTAGCAAACTATAGGGATTTTGGATACTTTGACATCTCGGAAGATTATGTTTTTCACCCAAATGAAGAAAATGCATTAAGCCCCAGGGTGTTTCATTTGAAATACCAAAGTGCCGTATTTTACCTTGTTTTTTCAGATCCTGTAGCACCTCAAGTATGGAAAAGAAATTATCTTCCCATGGATCATTTTTATCATGGATATACCCTAAGCGTCCAAAATAATTTGTTTTTCGCTCAGGCCAATGGAGTTGATATAAATCTATGTAATCCGTTTGAAGCCTTTTTAGACTCCCTTCTATAGCTTCCAGAATATGAGTTTTACTGAAATTTGGACCTCCCCTTATATAGGATAATCCTTTGTTTGGACCGGTAACTTTTGTAGCAAGAATGATTTTCTCTCTTTTTTGGCTTTTAAGCCACTCACCTACTATTTTTTCGGTGGATCCCTGAGTTTCCTTCCTTCCTGGCACAGGATACATTTCTGCCGCATCTATAAAATTTATTCCTTGCTCAAATGCACAGTTAAGTTGTTCATGCGCTTCATTCAACGTGTTTTGTTCTCCGTAAGTCATTGTGCCAAGGCAAATACGGCTGACCTCAAGATCCGTGTTGCCCAGTTTCGAATATTCCATAGTTTAGCTATTGGTGTAACATAAAATCATAAATAATCGCTGCAACAAGAAAGAAATTTATAAGAAATACTGAAAGTATTATGATAAAAGTTTTAAGTCTTTTTTTCATTTACACGTCCCTCCTATCTGTAAAACTGTGTTTATCCAATACTTGTTAAACTCATTAAGTATTCACATTTGTAAACAATATTAATTACATTTGTAAATACGGTTTACAATTATAAATTTCAGATATTTACAATTGTAAACGGTATTTTGTTTACATTTGTAAATCTCATGGAGTTATTAGATCGTATACGACAGATTATCGAATTGTATGGCTACAGTCCTTCACTGTTTGCCGATGAAATTTCTGTGCAACGGTCTGGCATATCACACATATTATCAGGGAGAAACAAACCAAGTTTGGAATTTATTCAAAAGGTGCTTAACCGTTTTCCTGAGATCGATCCTAATTGGCTATTAACAGGCAAGGGTACTATGAAACAATTAAATATATTTGGAGGTGTAGACAAAATAGAGGACGACAATGAGGTAAAACCTAAAAAAACGGAACAGCCCATGTCTAAAAAACCAGAATCTTCTGAAAAGAGTTTACCCTCACCTGAAAATAAAAATATTACAAATATAAACACCAAAGAGGCATCTACTCCTGAACCTGAAGAAGAGAAGAAAAAATCTATTCCGGACAACATACTCCCGATCTTACCACCAAATGGTAAAAAAATAGAAAAAATTATCGTTTTTTATGACGATAAAACTTTTGGCGTTTACACACCTGAATAAATTAATTATCAACAAATTACACTTAACAATATACCCAAAAAACAGTCTTTGAAGGCGGCGAGATTTAATTATTTACCACCCTTCTTGGAATTACCCCGAAATATTCAAAAATAAAAGGCTTTACACTGCCCATTATTCTCAATATTTAGTTTAGTATAATGATTTAAAGTTTACCAGATATTTTCCCCTGGCACTCCCATCTATATACAAGCTTACCTTCTTTAATTTTGGTTTTCCTTGTATAGCGTTCTCCGTAAATTCCACCACCTTTTTTCCTTTTACCCATAAACAGTGTAGTTACCCTACCCTCTTTATCCGTAACCATAGTCAAATCATTTCCCCGCCATTCCATGTCTACCCTGGAACCTTCCGGAAATTTTTTATCCAAAAGTTTTGAAAGATCATATCCAACAACAGGTTTCCGAATCTTTTCTATATGTACTCCCATATAGTATTAACAAGTATTAATGTATGAAAATTCGATCTGGTTCTCTGGATTCTTACCCCTACCCTTATTTCATTTTATCCTTAAATACTTTTTTAAACTTCTCAACCTTGGGTCGGATAACATAGGAGCAATACGGCTGAGATGGATTATTATTAAAATAATTATGATGATAATCCTCTGCTACATAAAATTCCCTGAAAGGGCTTAC
>JBKBXU010000151.1:0-10909 GCA_046313675.1 Cytophagaceae bacterium | reverse complement strand
CCACTTGACTGGAAACCAAGCCCGTTATCTTTAACAGAAAGCATCAGGTAGTTATCCTCAGCCGGAACTACCCGAATAAGAATTTCAGGATGGCGATCGGGAGAAGCGTATTTTATGGAATTACTTAAAAAATTATAAAAAAGGCTTCTCAGGTTTTTTCGCGAGAATCGTATTTCTGCAATAGATATTTCAGCAACTATCCGGGCATCAGAAACCTGTATTAATTCCTTTATATCCGACCTGACTTCATCAAGTATTGAGTTAATGTTTATTGTCCCATTGTCTTCATAAATATTCTTTTGAACCTTGGATATCTCTGTCAGGTCTCTGATGGTATCCTTAAACCGGTTTATCGAATCGTTAATCATCTCAAACAGTATATCCAGTTCCGCATTTTCTATGTGTCCAACTTCACCCTTTAAAGCATAAACCAAGCCTTCTATATTTGAAATAGGTGCTTTCAAGTCATGCGATGCGGTATAGATAAAATTATCCAAATCGGTATTTATTTTCTTTAACTCCAGGTTATTATTCAAGAGCTCATCATTTTTCATTATCAACTCCTGAGTCCGTTCGCCAACCTTTTTTTCAAGGTCAATATTTAATTTTATTAATTGTTCTTCTGCGACTTTTAATTCTTCATACGCAGTTTTTAACATCATTTCAGATTCTTTTCTCTCCGTAATATCCTGGGAGTAACCACTGATCCTGATAATCCTTCCGCTTGCATCAAAAATTGGTTTGGCCTGGCCATAAACGATGCGTTCCTTTCCGTTCGAAAGCAGAATATTATGCTCGAAATTTGACGGCTTAAAAGTCCTTAAAATCTTCTTCTCTACATCCAGCATGGTCTTTCGAGCCTCGTTACTAAGGATTTTAAGAAAAAAATCATAGCTCACCTCAAACTCATTGGGCTTAAATCCAAAAAGTGTATACATTTCCTGTGACCAATACACCTTGCGGGTTGAAAGATCTATTTCCCAATTTCCCAATCTGGCAAGTTCCTGTGCCTCTATAAGCAGGGATTCACTTTTACGTAATTTATTTTCTGTTTCTTTTATTTCCGTAATATCCAGGCCGGTACCGGCCATTCTCACCACCTGCTCATGCTGGTCTAAAATCACCCTTCCTCTGGTAAGCAGGTTTCTTGATTCACCTTTTTGAGTAACTATTTTATATTCGCAGGCAAAAGATTCTTTACGTTCCACCGAAGACTTAAAGGTATTTTCAAACACCGATCTGTCTTCTTCAGCTATATGACTTAAAAAATCTTGAAAACTAAAATCCTGAATCACCTCATCATACCCAAGAATCCTGAACAGTTCATTGGAAAGAAAAAAATTATTGGTTTTTAAATCCCATTCCCAGCTTCCCAAGTGAGCAATATTTTGAGCTTCAGCAAGAAGGGCTTCATTGTGGCGAATGCTTTCCTCCGCTTTTTTCCTTTCCGTAATGTCTCTGATAAAAGAATAGTAACCAATACATTTACCATGACGGGAAATATTTGCCACCATAGTAATGTCAATAAAAGCTATGGTGCCATCTTTTCTAAAGCCACGTATCTCAAAGCTGGTTTTGCTATGATTGTCCAGCTCCCTTAAGGCTTTTTCAGCTATTAAGAGATCATCTTGGTATATAATACTTCTCCAATCCATACCGATAAGGTCTTCGGTATAGTATTGAAATACATTTGCAAAAGATTTATTCACTGAAGTAAACGTCCCTGCCAGATCAAGCAAGGCTATACCTTCTATAGTGTGTTTTAGTGATTCGTTTAATTGACGTATGGACTCTTCCGCTTCCTTATGTTCAGTAACGTCCTGTGCGGTAATCAGAACCTGCCACACCTCTCTATCCTCTGTTTTTTTGAATATAACTCCACGGGTATGCAGCCAACGCCACTCCCCTCTAAAATTTTTAACCCGGTATTCAAGATCAAGCACCTCATTTTCTGAAATTTGCCTGAAACGTTCCTGCCTGTAATAAACTTTAGGAAGATCTTCAGGGTGTATAACCTT
The DNA here is from genome assembly GCA_046313675.1 of Cytophagaceae bacterium. Classification (GTDB taxonomy): domain Bacteria; phylum Bacteroidota; class Bacteroidia; order Cytophagales; family Cytophagaceae; genus JBKBXU01. The sequence continues at coordinate 8,891 of JBKBXU010000151.1, read as the reverse complement.
GTATAATAAATCTTTTCCTGTATTTTGAATGGCAACATCATCCATGCCAAGCAATTCCTGCATCACCTTATTAGTATAGACATTTCGCTGATTAATAATATCATACACTATAATTAAGTTTGGATTTGAATCAGCTATACGTTGTATAAAAAACCTACTTTCCTCTAATTCTTCCTTAATCCGAACCCGATCGGTTATATCCAGGTTAAATCCCACAAAATGCCCTTCATCACCTTCAGGAAAGAAATAACACTGATAATGCCGGTTGTTGCCGTTAAAGGTTATTTCTGTTTCAAAGCAGTTTAACTCGTAATTAAGGACTTTTCCTATATACTCATTTGCCTCCGGAAATGCCTGGGCAATCTCAGCACCTACCATTTCATTCTCTTTTAATCCCAACTGCTTTAAACCTGTCCCGGTTGATTCCAGCAATTGGCCTGTTGAATTGATTCGACAGACAATCACCGGAATGTTTGTCATGATGCCATCCAGAATTCTGTTTTTATTCAACAGTTCTTCTTCTGCCATTTTCTGATCAGTAATATCAAAAAGCAATCCTATGGATTTGGCATTTCTGTGGCCATGAGGAAAAAAGTAGTTTTGAAACCAGACACTTTTTTGATTGATGTCGGTTTTGCTAACAAAGGAAACAGATTTGCCTTCTTTCACCGATACTAAATGATGCTCATACCCTTTAACAAACTCAGAAAGATTTGTGTTTACTTTCTGATTTTCCCGAAGCTCAAGTTTTTTCAAGCCCTTCCCGGCCATGCGTTCAATATTTCCCCCTTCATCAGCTTCCATTATAATTGCAGGAAGATTTTCAAGTATTCCTTCAAGAACTTTATTCTTTTTATCAAGATCCTCAATATTCAGGATGTTATCGGTAATATCATAACAAGACCCTAAATACCCTTCAAACCTCCCGGTATTATCATAAAACGGCCTGCCAAAATCTTTAATCCAGCGATATTCACCATCATGTCTTTTAAGCCGATAATCCATTTCAAAAGCCTTTCTTTCATTGAAGCTATCAATATATGTCCGGATGCAACGATCTACATCATCGGGATGAACACCTGTGACCCATCCGTCACCTTGTTCTTCCTCCATTGACCGTCCAGTAAAACGTAACCAGAAATTATTGAAATAAGTACATTTGCCATCCACACCTGAACGCCGTATAAGTGAAGGAAAATCATCAAACAAATGAAAATAAGCCTCATGATTAAAATCTTCCTTCTTTTCAGACACAGTAATAATTACTAGTTGCTTTGAGATGCAATTAAAATATTCCTGAAGTTCTGAATTAATAATTTTATAGGTTGACAGATTTTCAGAAAAATCATCCAAAAAACAAGTTAGGCACTTTTGTATTTCATGCAGGCAGGAAAGCATTTCTTCGGATGGCGCCTGGATTTTATTAAAAAATTCAAAGAGAAGAGAAGCTGTTTTCTCTGAAGCCTTATTCAGATCTCTATCAACATAATTTTGAAGCAATGAAGAAAAAACCTGAAAATTGACCTTAGAGCTTAAAATATTATAACAACGGTAATTTTCTTTTAAAGAGGCTAAATAATTCCCTAGTGGGTCTTTATCATCTTTATTTTCAATTACCCATATTACAAAATCTTTGGATGACTGTAATGAGCTTTGATTCATTTAATATAAATAATATACGTCCTTATGACATTTATTAAAAAATAAGGACAGAAAAACAAATCAGGATTTAATCAACTTTTTAAACAAACCCTAAAGGTGGCTCCTTTGTTTAAATCACTTTCTATTTCAATGTATCCATTGTTATTATCCACGATTCTCTTAACAATGTAAAGTCCTATACCACTTCCTTCTACATGATCATGAAAGCGTTTGAACATGGCAAAGACTTTCGCATGGTTTGATGGTGCAATTCCAAGCCCATTATCTTTAATGGCTATTATGGTATATTCTCCGTCCCGGTAAACAGTCAAATTAATTTCTAATTTCCGCTCTGCCGATCGATATTTAATGGCATTACTTAAAAGGTTGAACAAAATACTCCGAAGGTCTTTTTTTGAGAACCTGATTTTTTTTTCTTGATAATCTGTGGAAAATGTCCCCCCTGCTTCAACAAGTGCTTCATGCATGCCTTCCATTACATCTTCTACCAATTCTTCAATGTCTATTTCATCTACATCTTCCTGAAGGTCTCTTTGTATTTTACTTATCTCTGTAAGATGATGCAAGGTGTCATTGAATTTCCCTAATGAAATATTTATCATCCCAATAATTTCCTGAAGGGATTCATCCTGACATAAACTTACTTCATTCGCCAAAGCATTAACAAGGCCTTCAATATTAGAAACTGGAGCCTTTAAATCATGAGAAGCGGTATACACGAAATTATCAAGATCTTTATTAGTTTTTATTAACTCTTTATTTTTGACCCTGAGCGCATTTTCAATTTTCTCACGTTCGTGTATTTCCTTGTGTAATTCCTGGTTTATTTGTTTCAATTCCCTGGTTCTTTCATCTACCTTTTGTTCAAGCATACCATAAGACTTCCGAAGTTCCTCCTGAATCTTCTGCAATTCCTCAAATGCGTATTCAAGATCTTTATTTTTATTAATTAACTGGCGTTCTGCTTCTTTTATGGCCGTAACTTCATGCATAACCACTAAAGCTCCCAATTTTTCATCCTCACCATCATAGATAGGTTGCCCATTGGATAGAAAATGACAATATTTATTACTACCAGACAATATTGACATTTCCATGTTCTGAAAAGACTGTCCTTTATATGCTTTTACAAGGGGTATTTCATCTTTATGCAGCAACTCTTTCTTATTGGATTTATATAGTTGATAAGTTTCAGCCCAGTTTTCCACATCCGTGGCTTGCTCTATGCCCTTTCCATGTAATTTACGTGCAGCCTTATTAAAGAACATCAGGTTGCCATCCTGGTCACATGCCACAATACTATCATATAAATTATCAAGGATTGCCTTTAGGAACTTTCGCTCTTTCATAAGCTTCTGCTCAACCTCTTTCCGGTCTCCAATAGGCCTTGCCGCTACTTGCAATTCGGTAACATCATCTAAACCATCTCTTATGGCATGCCCTGTTGATTCTAACCATACATATTGCCCTTTAGAATTCCGAAATCGATGCTCCACCTTTTGAATATAAGACGTAGTAAGCCCAAGCTGAAAAGATTTCTCTACAGATTTAAGATCATCTTTATGGATATAAGAAAATACATTTGTATCCAGAAGTTGCTCAGGCTTATAACCTAAAACCATTTCTGAAGCCGGGGACGCATATAAAAAAGTACCTTCAGGAGACAGCCGTGCAATAATATCTGAGGAATTATCAGCCAGCAAGCGGTAAGCCATTTCTCGCTCCCTCATAATCTCTTCTACCTCTTCTCTTTCAAGTACTTGCTTTCTGAGTTCTTCATTTGTCGATTCAAGTTCTTCTTTATGATTTCGCAAAGCTTCATCAGCCTGCCTTTTATCAGATACATCTCTGATGGCTACCACTCGTACTGGATTACCATTATAGAAAGTGTTTTTACCCAAAACCTCAGTATAAAAAACGTTTCCTTCTTTGCTGAGCCCTTGTACCTCGTAGGGAAGTTCAGATTTTTTACTGATATGTTCATCGATAACAAACCTGTGGGAAGGTATAAAAAGGTCTCTGATTTGCATATTCAATAACTCCACATCCTTATAGCCAAACATAGCAGACAAAGCAGAATTGCAGGTCAAAATCTTCCCCTCTTGATGTAAAATAACTCCTTCAAAGGCAGCCTCTGATAATGTTTTAAAGCGATCCTCACTTTCTACCAATTTTTCCTTTTGAATTCCCCAAAATGTATCAAACGCGTGTTTTTCTACCTTCAAAAAATACTTCTCAAGCTCCTCCACAATTTCAATTGCCACATTAACATCGTTCGTATATTCAGGTAAAAATTTATGCATTACCTGCTTAGACATACTATAAACAATTAAAATATCGGTTGACTGCAAATCACTTTTTGAAAATTCAGAAATTCGATTTGCATTCCAATTTTCAATTCTTTGAATGGCTTTAGTATAAGACTGGTCGTTAATAATATCAGTTAAAAATTCTTTTTGTCTTTCTGTTGAAATAGCTTCTAATTGACTAGTAGATAAATGAGCATAATGCTTAAAAAGAGGAAGTTCTAAGTTCTTTGTAAGTTGAAGGCTATATTTTCCCAATTCTTCCAACTTATTGAAAATCAGAAATTGGGCAAATTTCTTTGTGGTACTGAATAAAAAGTAGTCTTTTTGTTTACTCATGCAGATTAACAGTATTCAAACTGTATAACCGTGCTTAATGGTTAATGTTTTAACTCTAGTGCCTCACGAAATTCCTTACTGAATGGATCAATGGCCGAACCAAAAAAATGCGTTAAAACCCCTTCTTCGTTAATAATATACTTACAAAAATTCCACTTAGGTTCCTGATCATTCCAACCATTAAGAGAAGAGTCTGTCAACCAATGATATAAAGGAGATTTGTCTGATCCTTTTACTACAGCTTTTTCAAGCATAAGAAAAGAAACTCCATAGTTTAGCCTGCAAAACTCTTTAATATCCTCATTAGCTCCCGGCTCCTGCTCCCCAAAATCATTTGAAGGAATTCCTATAACAACAACTTTTTCCTTAAACTGCTCATGAAATTCCTGCAATCGTTTATACTGGGGTGTAAAACCGCATTTTGAAGCCGTGTTTACAAATACTACCTTCTTGCCTTTGAAATCAGCAAGACTTACCAATTCCCCATCCAAGGATTTTACCGTAAGTTCATAAATAGATTTTTCAGGCAGATTAATCTTCGCAGGCATTTCCTTTTTCACATTATAACCTAAACATGAACTCAACAGCATGATCAGGGAGTATGGTAGTTTCATATTACATTCTTTCAGGTACTTCGACACCTATTAACAACATAGCCCTACGTAAAGTTTTAGCCACTGCAGATGAAAAAGCAATTCTAAAAGACAAGGCTTTGGGATCACTCTCATTGAATATTGACACCTCTGCATAAAACCTGTTATATTCCTTTGCCAGATCAAAGGCATACTGTGCTATTTCCGCAGGAGAATAGTTGGCAGCGGCAGTACTAATCTTTTCCGGATACTTATCTAGTAACATGATCACTTCCCTTTCTGTATCGTGCAACTTTTGATATCCTTCAAATGCATTCTTTTCTGCCAAAATACCCAACTGCTCGGCCCTGCGTATTATAGCAGAAATCCTGGCATGGGTATACTGGATAAAAGGGCCGGTATTACCTTGAAACTCTATAGATTCCTGAGGATTGAACAACATTCTTTTTTTAGGGTCAACTCGCAATAAAAAGTATTTTAAAGCGCCCAATGCAAGCATTCTATAAAGTTTTCCGGCATCTTCATCACTAAGACCCTCAGTTTTACCAAGCTCTATAGTTTGATTCCTTGCTGTTTCAAGCATTTCGGAAATAAGGTCATCCGCATCAACCACAGTCCCTTCACGTGATTTCATTTTCCCTGAAGGCAAATCCACCATTCCATAGGAAAGATGGTAAACTCCATCCGAATACGGCCGCCCCATTTTCTTTAAAATCAGCTTCAATACGTTGAAATGATAATCCTGCTCATTACCCACCACATATATGGATTTATCAATCATAAAATCCCGGTACTTCAATTCTGCCGTTCCCAAATCCTGCGTAATGTAAACAGAAGTTCCATCGGCGCGAAGCAAGAGCTTTTCATCCAAACCTTCGCCAGATAGATCAATCCATACCGAGCCGTTCTCTTTCTTATAAAAAACCTGTTTCCCTAAACCTTCTTCAACCACATCCTTACCCAACAGGTAGGTGTCAGATTCATAATAGTATTTATCAAAATCGACACCGATCATTTTATAAGTAGATTCAAACCCATCGTATACCCAGGAATTCATTTTTTCCCACAAAGTGCGTACGTTGGCATCGCCATTTTCCCAAGCCACCAACATATCCTGTGCTTCCCGTATCAGAGGTGCTTCTTTTTTAGCTGCCTCCTCATCCATACCCTCATTCTTCAACTTCTCTATTTGAGCCTTGTATTCTTTATCAAAAATCACATAGTATTTCCCAATCAGATGATCGCCTTTTATGCCTGAAGATTCCGGGGTTTCACCATTGCCAAATTTCTCATAAGCAAGCATGGATTTACAGATATGGATTCCCCTATCGTTAATCAGGTTCGCCTTAACCACCTCATAACCGTTCGCTTTAAGGATCTCAGCTATGGAATATCCAAGAAAATTATTTCGCAGATGGCCCAGGTGCAGAGGTTTATTGGTATTGGGAGAAGAATACTCTACCATTACCTTTTGGTTCTTTGGAGGAAATACAGCAAAATTTTCAGAAAGAATTGTCTGAGAAAACAATTCGATCCATACGTCATCTGCGATAACAAGATTTAGAAACCCTTTTACAACATTATACCCGGCAACTTCTGACAGGTTTTGCGTCAGAAACTCTCCCAGAGCCTTACCTGATTCTTCGGGATTCTTTTTGGTAATTTTTAAAAAAGGAAATACCACGAAAGTGAGGCTACCCTCAAACTCTTTGTTGGTAACCTGCAGGTTAACAGCTTCAACATTTATTGAATGGGCAAATAATTTCTCAAAAGCCTCTGCTATCCCCTTCTTTAATATAAGTTCAATATCCATAATCAATCCAAAATTCAAACACAAATCTATTCGCAATTCAGGGCAATTTCAATTTAAAATGTCGGAACCTGAAATTTTTTTTTCAAAAAATTAATTTTTCCGATTTTTTGAATGTTATCCCACATGTAATTGCAAGAAATATTATTTTCATGCAATATTGCATTAGGATGAATATACATACTTTATCAACAACTATACTAAATGGATAGATACATAGATCTGATTGAACAAACATTTTACTTCCCAACCGAAGAATTTGATGTAAACAATTTTGAGCTTTCTTTTAACGATGTACCGCTAATGGACATCGTTAAGGAATATGGCACACCCTTAAAACTTACGTATTTACCAAAGATCAGCTCACAGATCCAGAAGGCCAAGAGAATATTTAATGAGGCCATTAAGAATAATAATTACAAAGGAGAATATTTTTATAGCTATTGCACAAAATCTTCTCATTTTCAATTTGTCATGGAAGAGGCATTAAAGAATGACATACACCTGGAAACCTCTTCTGCCTACGACATTGAAATAATTAAGGTTCTTTATAAAACAGAGCTTATTAACAAGAAGACCTACATTATTTCCAATGGGTTTAAAAGACCACAATATATGCAGAACATTTCTGACATAATCAACGATGGCTTTAACTGCATACCTATTCTTGACAACCTGCCTGAAATAGATGTTTACGATAAGCTGATCGATGTTCCCTGCAACATAGGTATAAGATTGGCTGCTGACGAAGAACCTAAATTTGAATTTTACACATCCAGGTTAGGCATCAGGTATAACGATGTAATCAACCTCTATAAGGAAAAAATTCAGGACAATTCTAAGTTCAGCCTCAAAATGCTTCACATGTTCATCAATACGGGCATAAAAGACAGCACCTACTATTGGAGTGAACTGAGCCGATTTATGCACATGTACTGTGACTTGAAAAAGATTTGTCCTGAGCTTGACTCGATAGATATAGGAGGTGGCTGGCCGATAAAAACATCCATCCACTTTGATTATGACTATGCCTATATGGCAGATCAAATCATCAAAACCATTCAAAGGATTTGCAAAGATAATGGAGTAGATACACCAAACGTGTTTACCGAATTCGGGAGTTTTACTGTGGGTGAAAGTGGTGCGACACTATATTCTATCCTGGGCAGCAAATTACAAAATGATAAAGAGTTATGGTATATGATTGACAGTTCATTTATCACAACCCTGCCTGATGTATGGGGCCTGAACCAAAAATACATCATGATGGCGGTAAACAACTGGAATAAAGAATATAATAAAGTGAAACTTGGAGGGGTAACCTGCGATAGTATGGACTATTACAATTCTGAAGCACATACCTCAGAAGTATTTCTTCCAAAGATGACCAACAACGAGGAACAGATCATTGGATTTTTCCATACAGGTGCATACCAGGAATCGCTTGGAGGGTATGGAGGTATACAGCATTGCCTTATCCCTGCTCCAAAGCACGTTCTTGTAAATAAAGATTCTGAAGGAAATATAACGACTAAACTTTTTGCCCCTGAGCAGGAAAATGAATCAATGTTAAAAATTCTTGGATATTCGCAAACATAATAAATTGCCTGCTGTTCTATAAATAAGTGATTTGGTTTTAAATTTGGTTGACTATGAAATATTTCATACTTACAGCGGTTACATTTGGTTTTATATTTACCTCATGTGGTACACAAAGAACTTGTCCTGCATATTTACAGAATGACAAGATGATTAAAGAGCAGTATACAGAGAAGGGGTTTGAAGATATACGAAACACCTGATAATACAAAAGCGGTAGGATTTAATTCTACCGCTTTTTTTGTTACCAACTGATTCAACTGGAATATGCAATAAAACTCTTATTACGAAGCAAAACATATCAAATCAGTCGCTCTTTGGCTACTTATTATGAAATCTATCTCAAATCCAGGCTGAAGTTAAGACTTAAGGCTTTCTGTTTCCAGACCCACAATAAATTCGCAGGCATGAAGCAGGTCATCTTTAATATAATCAGCAAAAGAAGACATTCCACCGTTTACGTCATCTTCAAGTAATACGGTCTTCAGTCCTAATTTTCTTGCCGGAATCAAATCCCTTTCCCGGTCTCCGATCATCCAGGAGTTGTCCATATCTATTTTGTATTTAGAGGCAGCGCGCTCA
>JBKBXU010000150.1:0-10926 GCA_046313675.1 Cytophagaceae bacterium | reverse complement strand
AATTTTCTTTTCATATAAGGCTCTGAATTATCAGAGCCTTTTTTATTTTTGCCAGATGAATTACCTGAAACCTGAAAATATCAATGCATTTATTGATGCCGCTTTATCTGAAGACATAGGAGAAGGTGATTTTAGTACGCAGGCATCCATTCCGGAGCAGGCGATGGGAGAAGCTGAATTGATTATAAAGGGAACCGGGTTACTTGCAGGTGTTGAAATGGCGGGCAAAATATTTGAAAGGATAGACCCGGGTATAAGGATTAATTTCTTTAAAAAAGACGGTGACAGGGTGAGTTATGGAGACAGGGGTTTTTATGCGGAGGGCCCTGTTCATGCTATTTTGAAGGGAGAAAGGCTGGTTTTAAATTGTATGCAGCGCATGAGTGGGATTGCCACCTATGCCGATTTTTTAACAAATAAAATGGAGGGCACTAAAGCAAAACTGCTTGATACAAGAAAGACCACCCCCAACTTTAGGATAATGGAAAAATGGGCAGTAGCCATAGGGGGAGGTACAAATCACCGTTTTGGACTTTATGATATGGTTATGCTGAAGGATAATCACATTGATTATGCCGGAGGAATTACAAAAGCAGTAGCATCCACAAAGCAATATTTGAAAGATAAAAACTTAAATTTGAAAATTGAAGTTGAGACAAGGAACCTGGAGGAGGTTAGGGAGGCGGCTTCTCAAGAAGGAATTTTCCGAATCCTACTCGATAATATGAATGTTGAAACCTTAAAGGAGGCTGTACAAATCGTACATGGCAAATTCCAGACAGAGGCTTCAGGGGGCATTACAGAGGAAAATATTCAAAGCGTCGCCAGAACAGGTGTGGATTATATATCTGTTGGTGCGTTGACTCATTCTTATAAAAGTCTTGACATAAGTTTAAAAGCAAAAATTAAATAAATAACATGATCATTAAAACAAAAAAATATCAATTGCCAAAAAAAACCTATGTGAAATTGGCTTTAGTTAATGTGTTCAAAAGTCAATGGTGGGCCTTCCTGATACCAGTAGCATTGATTATCGCAGGTATTTTTCTGCCGGGAACCTGGTGGTATATTTCCGGAGCGGTTACTTTGGTGGTGCTTTACGTACTATTTTGGTTGATTCAATTTGCCGGAGTAACGCAGCTTGAGCAGAGTAAAATTATGTTTGAGAGACTCAGTTATGAAATTGATAGTCGTCAGGTTTTGATTAAACTTAATGCTAAACAGGGCAGCCCGATTCAATGGAATATGATAAAAACTGCTGAGAAAGGGAAAGATCATTTTCTTTTGAGCATTTCAAAAGGTCAAATCATTTATCTTCCTTTTAAAATATTTAATAGTGAGAATGAGATAAAGTTTATGGAATCGATTCTTAAAAGAAAGAATTATATAAAAGAGTAATAAAAAACCCCGACAGTATCTGCCGGGTTTTTTTTGTTACTCTTTTATAATTTTATGTGTATATACTGAATTATCGATAATGACTTGCAGGATATAAATGCCTGATGTAAGCGTTTTTCCAATTCCTATTTCCCTGTTTGTTTGATTTCCTTCATTTCTGTATACTACCATTCCTCTCAAATCGGTTATTTGTATAGAAAACACCCTTTGTGACGGGCTAATCACCTGTAGGGTCGCTCCACTTGCAAAAGGGTTTGGTGTAAGGTTTAATAGGAGAGGATCCTCACGATGCAGGGATAAAACATGACTATAATTTACCTCACCATCATAATCATATTGAGCTAATCTATAATATAAAGTGCCAAACACAGGGTCATTGTCATTGACAGAATAGTGATTTAGAGATTCTGTAGTTCCTGAACCATTTATTTTTTGGATAACTTCATAGGTATGCCCATCAGTTGATCTTTCTACGTTAAAGAAGTCATTATTAACTTCTGCCTCTGTTGTCCATTGAATCTTTATAAATTCTCCTTTATCTTCTGCAACAAAGCTTGATAATTAATTGTCAGATAATGAGGGGTAATAATTTTAAATTATTTGTTTAATGGATTAAATATTTGTGAAATCTTTAAATGACGATCCCAGAGAACAACTCCAATGGTTACAGAAATATTAAGGGAATGTTTTGTGCCAAATTGAGGTATTTCAAGGCAATAGTCCACTATATCCATGACATGGTCGTTTACGCCAAAAACCTCATTTCCGAAGATGTAACATGTTTTGTCGTTTTCGTTGTAGTGGTAATCTTGAAGATAGGTGCTTCCTTCTGCCTGTTCGACAGCAATTATTTTCCACCCGTCTTTTTTTAGTTCTTTTAGCAAGCAGATAATGTCTTCTCTATACTCCCAGTTTACTGTTTCTGTTGCTCCAAGTGCGGTTTTATTAATTTCTTTATTGGGTGGGGTGCCGGTAATTCCGCACAAAAATATTTTATTTATATTAAAGGCATCGCCAGTTCGAAAAGCAGAACCAACGTTGTTAAGACTTCTAACATTGTCAAGAACCAGAATTACAGGATTTTTTTCATGATTTTTGTATTCTGTGGGACTTAACCGGTTTAACTCTTCCAGTTTTAACTTTCTCATCTTGCAAATATAAGATGGATTATACTATAGTTAATGTATGGGAAGTTCCTTTTTGCTGTTTTCCATCAAGTTTATAAATTCAGCAAAGAAAGTTAATAATTCTATAATTTCCTCAGGCTGTAAGATTTTATAGGGTATATACATCATTATTTCATTCCCCTTAAATTGCAGATTCCATTTATTGTTCTTACTAAGAAATTGTTTAACATCTGATGGGAAATAAATTTCGGGATCCACCTCTCTGATATGCTTAAATTTATAAGTGGAGCTAAAATCATCATAGCCCTCTTTGATTTTTGGAATCAGTATGAGCGGGGATGTTTCTTCTCCTGAAATCTGGCCATGGAGTGCCGTTAATGATATTACCCCGGTTTTCAGATTGCCGGAATGGTTTACCGCAATGTCTGATATTTTTACAAAGGCTTCATTAATTTTACCATAGATAATATTTCCCTCAAGTATGACCTTGGAATTCCCCTCATTCAGACTTCCGTACCATCCATTAGGGTTATTGATCATAGGTATAAATTTTAAGTTGAGATCAAGGGCAGTCTTTTTTAGTTCGGATTTTCGACTTTTATTTTGAGAAAAGTAGGAGTTGTTGTCCTTCACCCGTGAAGATAATGGATGCTGTGACATGGCTTTTTTGTTTTCAAGACCTGAGATTAGAAAACTACCCCCATTTCTGGTATATTCCTCGCCAAAGTAATACAGGTGTTCCATTACGGTGTGATCCACTACTTTGCTTCCGGAGAAGTCCAGTACTACTTTTTTCCCTGATGGGATTTTTTCTAATTGTTTCTTAAAGTGGATGTAATTGGAGAATATGGCCGACCCTTTAATTTTTATTTTGTATTTAGTTCCATCAGATTCCTTTGTAACAATGGTGCTTTTGAAAATGCTTTTTAATGGGGCTCCAGAACCTACATGGAGTACCAGTTCGATAAGGACGCCGGCAAAAATGCCAACCAAAAGATCAGTAGCCAGAGTTACAATGATGGTGATAACAAATATCAGAAGTTGTTCCGGGCCTACACGGAAGGTTTCCTTAAAAACCTTTGGAGAAGCAAGTCTATAACCGGTATATATCAGCATAGCTGCCAGTGCAGCCAATGGTATTTGTTGTAATAGCATTGGAGCAAAAGCGACAAATATTAACAGGAACATTCCATGGTAAAAGTTTGACCATCTGGATTTTGCGCCGTTATTGATATTGGCTGAGCTTCGAACAATTTCAGAAATCATTGGTAGTGCACCTATAAATCCACAGATGGTATTCCCTATTCCCACTCCGATTAAGTCTTTATTTAAGTCGGACTTCTTTTTTTCCGGGTCCAGTAAATCAACGGCTTTGGTACTAATGACCGTTTCAAGGCTGCCAACAATGGCAAACATGATGATGTACTTAATGGAATCTGAGGTTAGGATCATGCTAAAGTCAGGAAGTGTAAAGCCATCAAGTATATTGGATGGAAGGGTGACAAGAAACTCAGGGCCTGTTTTATAAACTCCATCCATGAAAAGATAGGTGTGGTCGGTAGACAATCCAAATAAATGACCAAGTGGAATAGCTAGTAAAATGACCAGCATTGGTGCAGGAATCATTTTTATGTATTTGTTTTTGAGCTGAGGAAGGATAAATAGAATAGCTAAGCTCAAAATGCCTATGGTAGCAATATATGGGTTTAAGTTTAAGATGCTGTTGGGTATTTCAAATATCTGCTCTAAAGGTTGTTTTCCCTGGGGGATAACACCTAGTGCGGTATGAATCTGTTTGCCCGCTATGATTATCCCTATTGCTGCAAGCATTCCATGAACGGTTGAAGATGGGAAGAAGTCTCCCAGGACTCCGCTTCTCAGGATTCCAAATATTACCTGAAGAATTCCGGCAACCACAATTACGGCTAAAGTTAACCTGTACCCTAACAGCATATCCCCATTTCCTAAAGCTTCAACAGAGCCAAGGGCAATAACGATTAATCCTGCTGCCGGACCTTTAATGGTCATTTCCGAACCACCAATAAATGTGACAAGAAGACCACCAATAATTGCCGTTAGGATTCCTGCAATTGGAGGAAAACCACTGGCCATGGCAATGCCCAAACATAGTGGCAGAGCTATTAGAAAAACTAAGAACCCGGATATAATATCTTTTCGGAATGTTTTCTTTAGATTTTCAAATAAGGATACATCTTTTTCCATAAGCGGTCATTTCCAATTTCTCAAGCTAAATTAGCGGTGAATTCTGTAGAGATTCTGTAGGAGGGATTAAAGCAACATTAAATTTTTAGAAATGTAAAAGTATCTTCTAAACCTTAAACGTTTATATTTGTCATATATCTATTTTTATATGGTAAAAAAATCTCTGATCATCATTTTATGTGTGACTATAGCAATAGGTTCATGTAAAAAAAAGGAAATTGATGAACCTGATACTCATGATTCATTTGCTGTGCCCGAAGACATGGGAAATGGCGTATTTTCCTTAAAATCCTCTGTTTCTGAATTATTAGTTGATAAGGATCAGGGAGGCAGGATTTCCAGCTTTAAGTTTAATGGAATAGAACTACTTTCTTCTAAGGCTGTAAATCCTACCAATTGGGGATCTACATTTTGGCCAAGTCCTCAGAGTCAATGGAATTGGCCGCCGCCTCCCATTTTAGACAGACACCCTTACATCGGCATCGTTGAAGGCCATAGTCTTGTTTTACTGAGTGCTCGGGATTCTGTTAAGACCAACTATCAGTTCGGTAAGTCACTATCTGCCAATACTACCAGGGATTATTATAACATAGGTTATTCCATAAAAAACACTCATACAGCCTTACAGAATGTTGCAGCATGGGAGATAACAAGAGTTCCTTCAGGAGGTATTACATTTTTCCCAGCGGGAGATACACTTTGGGGAGATATGAAAAATCTTGTTTCAAATGTTTCTGGAATAATTTGGTATAACTACGATGCGGAAGCTTTTACAGGAGATAAGAAATTATTTGCAGACGGTAAAGAAGGATGGATTGCCCATGCCAGAGATGGATTGGTTTTTATAAAGACATATAAGGATATTCAGGTAGCAGATTTTGCTCCCTCAGAAGCAGAAATCGAAATTTACATTAATGGGGGAAAAACTTATCAGGAGATTGAACAGCAAGGAAAGTATACAGGCCTTGATCCAAATGCTTCTTTGGATTGGCAGGTAAAATGGTTTGTCAGAAAACTTCCTGATAATGTGAACTCTGAATTGGGATCTGCTTCTCTGGTGGATTTTGTCAGAGAAGTCGTTCAATAGTTTGAGATTATTCTTGATGAAATGCCAATAGTGGAAGTTTTCCGTGAAATGCCATTTTCCGCGTAAGACTTACTTTAAACATTTTTTCTATAAGATGACGTTTGCGGGTGGCCATAACGAGGAGGTCTATTTGTTCTTTTTCAGCAAACTCATTAATTCCATCCAACACTTTATCAGAATCTATGATATGTAAGAAGGTTTGTGGATAGTTTATTTTTTTTAGAATCTCATTTTTAAGTTGTTGTTTTAATTTTTCCGTTTCGTCATCCTTTGAAATGCTAAGCAGGCGAAGTTCTGCCTCAAAGACTTGTGCGATCCTGACAATAACTTCAATGGAATCACAGTCAATGTGGTTATGGTCTACTGCATAAATGATTTTTTTCAAGCCATTGTATTGTGCTTGTTCCGGCACAGCCAGGACAGGGCAGGAGGCACGTTCGATAACGTCAGCCGTATTGCTGCCCATAATGACTTCTTTTATACCCCCTGCTCCTTTTGTCCCCATCACCACCAGGTCTATGTGCTCCTCTTCGAGTATGTTAAGGATGTTTTCAACAGTGAAACCTCTTCTGACTATATTTATAGTATCCAGATTATTGGCTTGCTTTTTTATTTGATCAGCTAATTTGGCCAGTTTTTCTTTGGCCAGTTTTTCCATTTCATTCATTTCTTTCTCCATAATTTCAATAGGTACATCAGTTTTGATCACCGGCATATGAAATGAATGAAAAAGAACTATAGCGGAATTAAATTTTTTTGCCAGTTGAGTGACATATTGTAATGCATTTATTGCATTATCGGAAAAATCGGTTGGAAAAAGAATGGTTCTGATGCGCATAAAAATTAGAAATATTTAATAATAACTGCTAAAAAGGGTATTAGTTAAAATGTTTATAGTTTATCTGCAAGTTTCATAATTACTTCTGATAAATATTCTCCGTTATGGGGCCCAAACCAATTCATTTCAAATGTCTCTGATTTGTTTAGGTCATAATATTCGTCTTTTGTTATATAGCCTATATAGTCTCCGTTAAAAGAGGTAATGATCAAATTCAGTCCTTTCTTTTTATAATGTTCTTCGATGGGCTTAACCAGTTCTCCCGAAAAATCACAAGGGGTTCCGACTAAGACATTATTCCCTATTCTAAGGATTTGGATGCTGGCTCCTTCAGGCTTAAACAGCCAATTGAATATCCATGGTTTCAGCCGATAATTTTGATGCACTTTGAACTGAGGTTCTCGTAGTAATAGTGGTACATTGCAGGAATGCAATACCACGCTATCAGTGTAAGCAAACGGGGTGCTTTCTGTGGCTATATGATTAAACATGGCACTTGCCATGCTATCCGCATAAGCAAAATTTTCTTTGTAAAGCAATGCCGGGGCATGGCTCCCAACTGCACCTGCACAGAAGATGGCGAAATCAATCTTCCCCTGTTGCTCAAGGATGGAAACCAATCGTCCCGGATAATCTCCGGAAACAGAATGTTCGTTGGGGCTAAGACATATGGCATGTGCTGAAAATGTTGTAATAACAGCAACCTTGTTTGATGAGGTTTGTATATTTATCAAACGGATATACGGATCAGTAGTCCCCTTATCCCCTACCAGCCTGTTAGTGACCAATTCCGGTGCAAAATAACGCTGAAATGCCAGGCTTGCCGGTTCTAGGGCCAGTTCCGCACCTTTTACTGCTGTGGTTATTTGGTTGACAAGATGAGCAACATAAGAAGGATCGTATTTCCCAGTAATTATCCAGCCGGCAAGGCCATCAGCCCATCCCCCAATGGAATTATGCGTATGCGTTGCGGAGAAGTATAGGTTATCAACGGAATAGCCTTCCTTTAATAATTCTTTTCTTACCAGCTTTGCGACAATAGGAGGGAAAATCAGCAATTCCAGGCTAATAATGGCAGATTTTGATTTGCCATTATTCAGCACAACAGCTCTTGCCCAAACGGTGTCATGGACATGCTCAAATTCCTTTCTTATACCATAGCCGGCAATGCGCATTGGCTTTTCAGGGAGTATGTGCTGCTTGCTCCACCCGGCATGCAACCTTCCTTCCGTCAGGGAAACCTTCTCCAGACTATTGATTTTGCTGAGCATTTCCTGATAAAAACCAGACTCCCTGTAATGGTTGCGATCAATCCTGTCTATCGAAAATATAAGCAGAATGAACAGTAGGAGCGTGAGCGTCAGGAGCCCATACAATATTTTTTTTAATGCTTTCAACTGCTTATTTCTTAACTTCAAATTGTTGTGGAAGAATATCTGAGCTTTTCCTTTATTAGGATAACGCTAAGGAGCTTAAATTATCATATTATTAACATTTAAAAGCTACTGTCAAGCCGGTTGCGAAGCCTGTAAATTATACAGTTTTTTCATCCATGTACTCTGGCGAAGAAAAAATCGGCTTTTATATTAATAAAAAATGAGTTTTACATTTGCCATGGGTTAAACCAGATAGTCTACAACGGCACGCTGGCTTGCTATTTCTTTAATAAACTTTCCGACCTCCTGATGCGCTGGATGCTGTTGATAAGCTTCAAGTGCTTCCTCGTCTTTAAACGAAGAATATAGCGAAATATCATAAGCAGCCTCTGAAGGATTGATATTTATGCCTACTTCAAATTCAATTATCTCAGAAATTCGTTCCGGCAATTCATCAAGCTTTTGTTTCATCATTAGCAAGGCTTCTTTTTTTGGAACTCCTCCGGATAAATCTTTGATTCTCCAGCAGACTATGTGTTTTAGCATTACAGTAGTAGTTATTTTAACGCACAACTTAACTAATTTTTTTCTTATAAAAGAAACTCCGAAGCAAATTTTGCCACGGGAGCTTTAAATTTTCAGAGAAAGGTTTGGTTACTCCCCGGGAGAATAATATTAACTTGATCTTCATCTGGGTTAGAGATTTCATAATTGGCATATTTCGCAGAAAGATCATTTTCAGGTTTTTACGTCATGAGGTTTATAGCAAACAAGCCTATGGAGAATACTATAAGCTTAAAAATAGGCTGTCATAAATAAAAACATAAAATTATTATAAGATTTTAGGTTTTGTAATATTAAAATACTACAAGTTTTTAAATTTTTTAGCTGAGTAGTTTGTTTAAAAATATGTTAATTTGGAACTCAATATGGTTTTTTTTGTGAGAATTAATTTATATTTTAAATTAGTATAATTATAGTTTTGGTGTTTTGATAAATCTATCAAAATTTATATTTTGAAAATTGTTGTGATAGAAATTATTTGTACTACCTTTATCTCTCTTTAATATTAAAAACCCACTTACTAAGAAAATGAAAAATGTATTTGCATTTGTATTGCTTGCTGGTGTGATCTCTCTTACATCTTGTGAAGCTGAAACGGCAACCGAGGCAGAAGCTAAGGTTGAAGTATCTACTCCGGAAGTTGTTGAAGTTGATTCTACCGCTACTGAGGTTAAAGCCGATTCTCTAATTGCTGAATAAGCTTATTTTTAACCCAAAAGAAGACAAAAAGCCGGCAAATTGCCGGCTTTTTGTCTTTAAAATAAATAAAGCCTGATATTTTTATCAGGCTTTTTAATCAGATGTTCAATAGGTTACCCTGCAATATTTAGCAGTGATTCATCTCTTGCTTCAAGTTTGGTATCACCCATAAGGAATTTGTCCACGTTTCTGGCGGCTTCACGACCTTCGGATATAGCCCATACAACCAGAGACTGACCTCTTCTCATATCACCGGCAGCAAATATTTTTGCTATGCTTGATTGATATTCTTCATTAGCCTTTACATTGCCTCTGTCGTCGTATTCAAGACCAAGGTCATTCAGCATACCTTCATGTTGCGGATGTAAGAAGCCTACAGCGATTAGAACTAATTCACATGGAAGAATTTTCTCTGTCCCCTCTATTTCCTGATATTTAGGCATTTTGCCTTGTTCAGGTTTGCTCCAGCCCATTTCGGCTACTTTTAATCCTGTCAGATTTCCCTTTTCATCGCCTACAAATTCTTTTGTATATAAAGACCACTGACGTTCACACCCTTCTTCATGGGAAGTAGATGTTCTCAGTATCATGGGCCAGTTAGGCCAAGGCATGCTATCGTTCCGTTCAGAAGGAGGCTTGGGAAGTAATTCAATCTGAATAATGGATTTAGCCCCATGTCTGTTTGATGTTCCTACACAGTCAGCTCCTGTATCTCCACCACCTATTACAATTACGTTCTTTCCGGTTGCCAATATATCTTCTGTTTCTATGGCTTTTTCACTTACTCTGCGATTTTGCTGAGTAAGGAAGTCCATGGCAAAATGGACGCCTTTAAGATTTCTTCCGGGAATGGGCAGATCTCTTGGAATGGTAGAACCTCCACAAAGAACTATGGCATCAAACTCATTTACTAGTTGTTTTACTTTGATGTTTTTCCCTACATTGGCGTTGGTTTTGAATACCACACCTTCTTCTTCCATTAGTTTTACCCTTCTTTCAATTACCCACTTTTCAAGTTTAAAATCAGGAATTCCATAACGAAGAAGACCACCAATTTCATCAGCCCTTTCAAAGACAGTTACCCAGTGCCCGGCACTGTTAAGTTGTGCTGCTGCAGCAAGTCCGGCAGGACCGGAACCAACGACAGCCACCTTCTTTTCCGTTCTGTTTTTAGGCAGACGTGGCGTAATCAAACCTTTTGAAAAGGCCGTTTCAATAATATTCTTTTCTATTTCTTCAATGGTAACAGGAGGCTTGTTAATGCCAAGCACACATGCTGCCTCACATGGAGCAGGACATATTCTGCCGGTAAATTCAGGAAAATTATTTGTCGACAATAACACCTGAATGGCCTCTTCCCAATTGCCTTCATAAACAGCGTCGTTAAATTCAGGAATATTATTCCCTAACGGACAACCGTTGTGGCAGAAAGGCACCCCACAATCCATACATCGACTGGCCTGTGTTTTAACATTTTCTTCCCCCAAAGGATAATAAAGCTCTTTATAATCTTTAACACGTTCTTTTGGGTCTCTCTTTTTAGGGAGATTCCTTTCAAATTCAAGAAATCCGGTTGGTTTACCCATGAATTAATACCTCCTTATCTGTTGATCC